>DLQV01000227.1:1833-3486 GCA_002474415.1 Lachnospiraceae bacterium UBA7598 | reverse complement strand
ACGAACCATCTGAGATGTGTAGCTGTTCTCGTTATCATACCAAGAAACAACCTGAACCTCATACAGATCATCAGCAATCTTGCTAACCATTGTCTGAGTAGAATCGAATAAAGAACCAAATCTCATACCAACGATATCAGAAGATACGATTAAGTCCTCATTGTATCCGAATGACTCATTAGCTGCTGCCTTCATAGCTGCATTGATTCCCTCAACAGTTACGTCAGACTTCTTAACAACTGCTGTAAGGATTGTTGTAGAACCAGTTGGAACTGGAACACGCTGTGCAGATCCGATTAACTTTCCGTTCAGTTCTGGGATTACAAGACCGATAGCCTTTGCAGCACCAGTTGTGTTAGGAACGATGTTAACTGCAGCTGCACGAGATCTTCTTAAATCACCCTTACGCTGTGGTCCATCAAGAGTCATCTGATCACCAGTGTATGCATGGATTGTGCACATGATACCAGACTGGATTGGAGCATACTTGTTAAGAGCATCTGCCATTGGAGCTAAGCAGTTTGTTGTACAAGAAGCTGCAGAAATGATTGTATCAGAAGCCTTTAATGTCTTGTGGTTTGTATTGTAAACGATTGTAGGAAGGTCGTTTCCTGCTGGTGCAGAAATAACTACCTTACGAGCTCCAGCATTGATATGAGCCTGAGCCTTCTCTTTGCTTGTATAGAATCCAGAGCACTCTAATACAACGTCAACCTTTAACTCACCCCATGGGCAATTGTTTGCATCTGGGAAAGCGTAGATCTTGATTTCCTTACCACATACTGTGATGGAATCCTCGCTTGCAGAAACTTCATCTGCATGCTCGTACTTACCCTGTGAGCTATCATACTTTAATAAGTGTGCTAACATCTTTGGGCTTGTTAAGTCGTTGATTGCTACTACTTCGTATCCTTCTGCTCCGAACATCTGTCTGAAAGCAAGACGACCGATACGGCCGAATCCGTTGATTGCTACTCTTACTGCCATTCTTAATTCCTCCTAGAATTGTAAATAAATAGTCTCATGGAACTTGCGTCCCAAGCTTCCTTTATTTTACCCAATTATTTCCGAAAGTTCAAGTCTTTTCTCCGTCTTTGTTAATTTTTTCACTAAAGGTATCTATTTCCCCTGAAATATAGTATAATCTTACGAAAAGACTTGTTCTGAAACCACCGGACAGATAATAAAAAAGGAGGCTCTTATGCTTTGGGATACACATATGCACACACATCACAGCGGTGACAGTGACGCTCCAATGGAGGACATGATCCAGGCAGCCCTGCGGCAAAATCTGGACGGCATCTGCTTCACCGACCATTTTGACTATGATTACCCAGATGACCCCGATCTGTTTCTTCTGGATTTTGATTCTTATATAGAAGAAGTCCACACCTTCCAGGAAATATACCGCGACCGTCTTCCCATACGTCTTGGCATAGAAATCGGCCTGCAGCCCCATATCACAGAAATCAACCGCAAAGCCGTAACGGAGCACCCGTTTGATTTTGTCATCGGTTCCTCCCACGTCGTTCACGGAGTCGATCCCTACTACCCGAAATATTACGAAGGGCGTACCGAGGAAACCGCTTACCGCGAGTACTTTACATCCATTCTCGAAAATCTCAAAACCAATCCGGACTTTGATGTATACGG
>DLQV01000227.1:0-1803 GCA_002474415.1 Lachnospiraceae bacterium UBA7598 | reverse complement strand
CATCTGGATTATGTCGTCCGCTATGGTCCAAACCGCAACCAGTATTATACTTATGAAGCCTATGCCGATATCATTGACGAAATTCTGCGCACGATCATCTCCATGGGAAAAGGCATCGAAGTCAACACCGCCGGATTTAAATATGGTCTGGGACATCCGAATCCGACCGAAGCCATTCTTGCACGCTACCGGGAACTCGGAGGCGAGATTCTGACGCTCGGAGCCGATGCCCATGCCCCGGAACATGTCGCCTTCGCATTTGACCGTCTTTCCCAGATTCTTAGGGCTGCCGGGTTCCGTTACTACACCGTCTTTACCGACCGGAAACCATCCTTCTATCCGCTTGCAGAATCCTGAAAATGAAGGATAAATTCCAAAAATTTCAAAATAGGTATTGCAAAATACAAATAACACGGTATAATGTAAGTATTGAATGGTGTTATTTATATAGCATGCACGTACGCAAATGAGTATGTAGTTCAATTTTATTAAACAATTATCTAATTAACTACTCAGTTACTCAATTTCCTTTAAGTAACTAAGAAGGAGCAGGTTTCCTCGCCTGCTCCTTTCTTTGTTTTCTGAATCCGTTACCTTTTTCTTTCCCGGCATTACAACATACTAGAAACATCCTTCAGATAAAATTCGCACACCTTTCTCACTTCGGATTTTCTGGATTTGCTGCAAGGTACCGTGATGCCATTGTTCAGCTTTACATTTTCTCCGACACTCTCTATATATGCACAGTTGATCAGATAACTCTTGGCCGAATGTACAAAAAAACATCCCTGAAGCATCTCTTCATACTCTGCCATTCTTCCGCGGAACCGATAACTTTCCCCATCCACACAATGAACAGAGATATAGTGTCCCTGACTCTCTAAATACATGATATCCTGTATGCGGAGCAGTTTATGGGTACGCTGATGACGGACGGTAATACTCCGCCCTGCATGTTTCATTCCCCACAGGCGGCATAAAATCTTCTCCAGTTCCTGTTCCGAATGCATTTTCCGCATATATGCCACCGGCTGATAAGAAAATGCTTCAAACACATCCTCATCATGATCACTCAGGAAAATCAGAGAAGCCTCCTTTTTCTCCTCATGATTCCGGATTTCTCTGGCAATTTCATATCCATGTACATCCGACAATCTTGTATTCAGAAAAATCAGATCCATTTTTCTTTCATCCAGATCCCGTCGAAACGCTGCCCCCTCCGTATAAATCTGTACATTCGTTTCCAGTTTCCGATCCTGATAAAAATCACGCACATGATCCTCAAGCTCTGTCGCAAAGCTTTTATCGGAATCACAAATTACTACTTCCCACATAATTTTTCCTCTTTTGTTTCTTACTTACAATATAGTTATTTATAACTATTATAATAAACATTTTATGTCACAAAAAGAAATGTATGTGTTAGTTTTGCACATTAGTTTTCGTTCGTTTCCGTTATAAATCATTGCAAAGTGTCTAAAATGGTCGTATAATAGCTATTGTACCAAATATAAAACAATCGATGGAAATGGAATAACGATGGAAAGACAATTAAAAGTTTTACTTATTGAAGATGATAAAATTGCCTGCAGTGAAATGCAGTCTGCCATGGACGCCACGACAGACCTTTCCCTGATCAATATCACAGACAACACTACCGATGCACTCCGCATCGTAGAAAGCAGTCTGCCCGATGTTGTGATTTTAGATTTAGAACTGCATCTTGGTGGGGGAAATGGGCTCTTTTTTCTGGAAGGATTAAAAAAACTAGAATTGCCGGTCCGTCCATATATTCTTGTCACG
>DLQV01000228.1:5485-6398 GCA_002474415.1 Lachnospiraceae bacterium UBA7598 | reverse complement strand
TGATGACCGGTTTTTCCGGCTGACTGTTTGCAAAAAGTTCGGGGAATTTTTTCCAGTCCGCTGTGTACCATCCACAGTATTCATTCAGGCCGATGATGTCCAGATACTGTTCCAGCCGGTCTTCAATTGCATTTTTCTCATAATTGACCAGACAGGCGGCAGAAACCATCCGCGTATCGTCCATTTCATGGGCGCAGTTCGCAAGATCCCCCATAAATTTCAAGCGGGCATCGGTATCCTGATTTTCGTTTCCCACGGACCAGATAATGATGCTGGCACGGTTATAATCCCGGCGAATCAGTTCTTTTAACTGGTTTTGTGCATCGCGGTAAGTATCCTCAGAAACAAAATCAATGCTCCAGTATACCGGCACTTCTTCCCACAATAAAATTCCCAGTTCGTCTGCCAGCTGTGCCATCCGCGCATCATGCGGATAATGCGCCACGCGCATAAAGTTGCAGCCCAGTTCCTTTGCCAGACGGATGTTTTCCATCCGTTCCTCATCTGTTAGGGCTTTTCCGTGTTCCACACTTTCTTCATGACAGCTGATTCCTTTCAGAAACGTCGGTTTTCCGTTGAGCAGAATATCCATGCCCTTTACACGGATTTCCCGGAATCCAACCCGGTCCTGTACCTGATCTGCTGCACATTCCAGAAAAACATCATACAGTTTCGGTGTATCCGGGGACCACAATTCCGGTACTGCGTCCAAAACAAGTTCTCCTGCTCCGTTTGTGACCGGAATCTCTCCGCAAACCGCAAGCTCCGGAATCCGCACCTTTGCAGTGTCATTGATCTCTTCCGACATACGCACGGACACCCGGATATGATGAAAACTTCCATCCGGCACCAGAGAAACCTGAAACTGCTTTACATGCACCTGCGGCACACGGATCAGTTCGATATCCCGATA
>DLQV01000228.1:5228-5415 GCA_002474415.1 Lachnospiraceae bacterium UBA7598 | reverse complement strand
CCTGCTCCCGGCGTCTGGTATTATCCACCTGAATCACAATCCGGTTTTCCTTTTCCAGATCATCCGTGATGTCAAAATAGGCAGGCGTTGATCCACCCAGGTGCATTCCCACATACTTCTTATTCAGGAAAACGCAGCACAGGTAATTGGCTGCCCCGATTTTTAAGAAAACTCTCTCGTCCTCTTT
>DLQV01000228.1:4798-5183 GCA_002474415.1 Lachnospiraceae bacterium UBA7598 | reverse complement strand
ATTTCCGTGTAAATATCATACTTCCGTCATACAACAGATATCTGTCACGAAACGTATTCCAGCAGCATGGAAGCGTCATGAGTTCCCACTCGTCAAAAGAAAAGTCTACCGGAAGACTGTTGCCTTCCTCATCATAATACCGTTCCTCATACCATTTCTGCCGGACACATACATCGTACTGATCTACCGCGTAATGCCAATGTCCGTTTAATGATTCTTTTTTCCGGAACCGGTCATAAATCATATCCTCCGCTGTCACCTGTTTTTTATAGTATTCACGCATATATTCTTCCATTGTCTTTATCATCCTTTCCGCCGCGGACCATCCGCCTGTCTGTTGCATTCATCGTATCATAAAAGAAATACAAAATAAAATATCAGAAAT
>DLQV01000228.1:0-4778 GCA_002474415.1 Lachnospiraceae bacterium UBA7598 | reverse complement strand
AGAAATTGCTGATATTGCATTGAATCATTGCAAAAGTTGCTGTATGATTACCTCATGAAAGATATATATAAAATCTCACACAATCAGGAAAATGACAACAGACCTATTTATTTTCACAGCCATGATTTCTATGAAATCTATTTTTTTGTGGAAGGAAATGTAACTTATTATATCGAAAATGAAAGTTATACTCTCTCGAGAGGTGATATTCTGATCATTCCTCCACGGAAAATTCACCGCCCTGTGATTGAAACCGCTGACCAGCCTTACGACCGCTATGTCCTGTGGATCTATGATACAAATCTGGCTCCCGATTCCGGAATCCTGCGGTTTCTGCAGGAACTCGACCGGCTGACAGGCAAAAAAAATACACGCCGGGTATCCTTTACCGGCGCGCCTTTTCATGCACTGACTTCCCTGTTTGACCGACTGCTTTCCTGTTTCTTTTCCACACAGGAGCTCTCCGTCTATACTGCCGAAAGCTGCATGATTTTTATTCTGGATGAACTGATGCACAGTTTACGGGAAAGTTCCCCTGCCACAGAGGATTCCGGCGATTTGATCCGTCAGGTCATCGCATATATAAACCGGAACCTCATCGATGCTCCTTCTCTGGATGAATTATCTTCCAGATTTTTTGTGTCAAAATATTACCTTTCCCATAAATTTAAGGAGCACACCAAAACCACAATCCATCAGTATATTCTGATGAAAAAAATCAATCTGGCAAAAGATTATCTCGAACAGGGGGATTCTCCACAGAACGTATGCGAAAAATGCGGGTTTTCCACATATTCTAATTTTTATAAAACATTTACCCGGCAAACAGGTCGATCACCAAGTAATTACTGACTTTTTTGTGTAAGCCAATATCTAACACGTCTCTGTAAAGACTCTGCTTCCAGCGGCGCAAATAAAATATCCTGTACCTGCCCTTCCATCAGTGCATATCGCATCTGTGCCATATTTCCTTCTTTACAGACAGCAATCACCGGAGCCTTCGTTCCTTTTGGCAGCTTCTGAAGTTCTTCCCAGATCTCTTTTCCATCATCCGTAGCATCTGATACATCCACATACAAAGCACCGACCATTTTTTCAGTCTGCAGCATCTGCTCATACTCCCTGATTGAAGTAATCTGCCGCAGCTGCATGGATGGTGGATATGCAAACATAAGCATTGTGACAACATTACGCGAATCGGAACAGATACACACAAGCGGACGGTTGCCCGAAGTCTGCGGAAGTTCCCCATACTCTTTCAGACAGTTCTTTCCTTCTTTTTTGGCATTGTACAATGCGTCATCTGCTTTTTCCCGCAACGTCTCATAATTTTTTTCCAGACCATTGGAAAACGCAAGTCCGATACTGATGGATACCCCTTCCGGAATGGACAGCTGATCTTTATCCCGGATTCTCCATAAAATCTCGTGCACTCGCTGATACACTTCATTTCGGGATGCAAAATTCTGCAGCAATACTACAAATTCATCTCCTCCGATTCTGCCCACGATGTCCTCTTCCGAAAAATAGGAAGCCAGCAGACCTGCAATAACACAGATCACATGATCTCCCATTTTATGTCCATAGGTATCATTGATTGCCTTAAAATTGTCAATATCAATCATCAGCATGGCACAGGTTCTGCCTTTATGGTCCTGTAAGGCATCCGTTACCAGTTTCTCAATTGTCATTTTATTATAGAGATTGGTCATCCCGTCAATCTCTGTCTTTCCCTTCAGGCGCTCCTGTTCTTTCAAAATCATCCGGAAACGTCTTTGTGTCTCGAGCACATTGTGGATTCTCGAAAGTGCAATGGACGGATTGACAGGCTTGACAATAAATTCATTGGCCCCCAGTTCAAATGCCCGGATCTGGAATTCTTCCGATTCATTGGCGGTCAGGACAATCACCGGAATATCCTTGAAAGCAGGCATCTGTGGTCTGTGACGCAGCACTTCAAATCCGTCCACCCCCGGCATGACCAGATCTAAAAGCACCAGATCAATTTTCCCGTTGCAATGCTCAATCAAAGACAGACCTTCCTCTCCGGAAGCCGCTTCGATGATCTGATAAAAATCTCCAAGCAGTTCCCTGAAAATGGTTCTCTGTACCTTGGAATCATCTATAATCAGTAATGTTTCCTTCTTTGTGTCTGTTGTATCTTTCATCCTATGTTACCTCTGACTCTCAAAACTTAGTCATGCCGTTCGTTTTCATTTTCATAACACTCACAAAATCTTGCAGAAAAAGACGGTTCCTGTCCCGCAACATACAGATGTGCCGTGCTGCCAAATTCATTGACCCGGAAACTGGCGATCCCTTTTCTTCGCTCTTCCGTATAAATACTTGTGATTGCTGTCGGCAGTGCACAAAAACCATGCCACAAAACCATGGGTGATACATTGACCAGATGGCTGAGCATCACACACTCCACCCCAAAATGACAGAATAAAACAATCGTATCTTTGTTTGGTTTTACCGCACGGTAATGAAGTCCTTCTCTTTCATATCCGTGCTGTTTTAAAAGCTCATCCAATCCCCTGCAAACGCTGTCATACGCCTCTTTTACATGTCCGGCGCGCATGATATCGGTCCTGCACCAGTTCTCTCTGTCGTAATAAGACAGATCCTTTTCCATATCCTCTGGCAGCCAGTCCCAGCAGATGGTCTCCTGCTCCGGTGTATCCGGCCGGTGAATATGCGCCGGAAACTCCTGCATCCAGTCACAGGTTTCTGCTGTGCGGTGCATCTTTTTCAGCGTGCAGCCTGCCGTATCCTGCGCTCTTCCAAGCGGAGATACATAAAAAGCATCTATCTTCATTTTTGAAAGATAATCCGCCGCAAGCTCTGCTTCTTTCCATCCGGTCTCTGTCAGTGTATCCAGCTCATAATTCGGATCTCCGTGCCGTACAATTAAAATTCTCATAACAATTCTTCCCCTCTGCAAAGTATCCGTCTTTTGTGTCCTCGGCCAAAAGCGGATGCTATATCTGTTTTATTTCAATTCTAATAAGTTTTTCCACATATTTTGATGTACATCTGTTTCGTACAGATTTATATAATCACACGCTGTACTTCTCTGCCGGAATGCCGGATACAGAAAACCGGCAGTCGGAAGTCCCGGCTCATATTCTCCCGCCAGCGGGCCGACCGCACACAGTAAATAATTGTATACTTCCTCGGAACCTTCCTGCCATTCCTTATCGGTTCCTTTCACCGGAACATCATACATTCCATGAAACAAAAAACAGTAAAATTCTTTTCCGGATGCGGCATGTTCCCCGATCATCTCATAAAGCAGATCCAAAAACGCATCATTCTGCAACCCGGACTCTTTGATTCCATCCAGAAGCTGCCAGATGCTTCCCGGCTTTCTTGCACTTTCCGCAATCCGGTAATCTTTCAGCTGTTTGTTGGTCTCTGCCTGTAAAACTGCCTTTGCCAGTTCCAGATTTTTTGTCTTTTCCGCTGTGGAAAGTTTTAAAAAATGCGTGTTGAATGTGCCATCTATATATCCTTCTTTATCATAATACGCGCCAGCGATCCGGTCAATATGCGACCGCGCCGGAGTCATGCGCCGCGTCAGTTCGAGCATGTCTTCTCTTTGAATCATAATTGTTCCTCAAATTCTTTTCTTTTACTTATAATAACTCTACTCTTCCGCACACCGGTACTTCACAAATTCTGCGAACCTCGGCAAAATAAGGGACATTTTTCCGTACTCTGCCGTACTGACCACTCCTTTTCGTTTTAACCGATCCCGGTACACGGAAAACAGGCTGGATGTCATTTGAAGTGCATTTCTGATTTCTTTTACGCGGCATTCACCGGTTTCTGAAATTACGTTCAAAATCTTTTTATCTGTTCCTGACAGTTCCGACCAGATTTTACTGTATACATATTCATCCAGATACTGATCATACTCTGGGATAATATCCTCCACAGTTTTATCTTTTCGGTTCTCCCAATACAAATATCCAAGTACCTGAAATGCGAACGGATATCCTTTTGTCAGGTTTGCCATATGCTCTGACTGTTCCCTTGATATTTCAAAAATTTTCATATAATGTGTCTGCACCGCTGTATAATTTAATGGTTCCAAAATCAGTTTAGGAGCTCTGTACAAAAAGGTAAGTGACTTATCATTTTGCAGATCATAAATATTTTCATACAAGCCCGTCATCAAAAGAAAAATAGGCTCTTCCTGACGCATAAAAATCTGAAATGCACTGGCAAATATTTTAATCTGTTCCGAATTGACTACTTCATCAACCGTAATCAAAAGCCGTTTGTTTAATTTTTTTATTTCCTGTAACATGAGCTCCAGGGCATTTTCAATATCCGTAACCGGAGCCGCATGCTCAATGGATATCCCAAGACCAAAAGCAGAAAAATCCAGTTTTGCCTGCAAAAAACGTTCATGCATCCCTGGCAGGCTGTAAATTTTTGCCGCCAGGCTCTGCAATAAGTCTCTTGTTGGATTTAATTCTACAACAATCCAGTTATCGCTTTCTTTTAATATTCCTGCGATGCTTGTCATCATTACCGTTTTCCCGGAACCTCTGACTCCGGTAATCATAAATATCTGATTCGAGGGATATTCCGCTGTAAAATCTTCTATTACCTGATTGGTCTGCGTTATTCTTGATATATATTGCAATGGTTTTTTCCCAAACGATAATGTAAATGGATTGCTCATGCAACTTCCTCCGTCCGATATATATTTTTATATAACTTTATATAACTTTTAATTCATTATATAACTTTATATAACTTTT
>DLQV01000253.1:9278-10301 GCA_002474415.1 Lachnospiraceae bacterium UBA7598 | reverse complement strand
TTTTGCAACTGTTGACACCGAAGGACTGCCTCAGGTTCGAATCATCGATGTCATGATTGTAGAAGATGAAAAATTATATTTCTGCACTTCCAGAGGCAAAGACTTTTATCATCAGCTCATTGCAGATAACCATGTTGCCATTACCGGTATGAATAAAGATTATCAGATGATCCGTTTCAACGGCAAGGCACATAAACTTGATGACCAGAAATACTGGATTGACCGTATTTTTGAGTCCAACCCGGTTATGAACAGTGTGTATCCGGGAGCAAGCAGATACATTCTGGAGCCTTTCTGCATGGATAATGGAAATGTTGAGTTTTTCGATCTTGGCCAGGTTCCGATTGTCCGGGAAAGTTTTAAACTTGGAAACAGTCCGTTACCTCTGAAGGGATTTGAAATTACCGATAACTGTATCCAGTGTGGAAAATGCGAACACCTTTGCCCGCAAAAATGTATTGAAAATTTTACGATTCAGCAATCTCATTGTCTTCACTGCGGGCTTTGCTTTGAACAATGTCCGGTAAATGCAGTCGTGAAACGAGGTGAATAATGATGTTGCAAACTATGTGGACACTCTTAATAGAAAAAAAGGCATTTTTCGGCAATCTGCTCCTGGAACATATTGGGATTTCTCTGATTGCCATTATCATCGCTATTTTATTTGGCGGTCTTGTCGGTATTCTGATCAGCGAGTTTCAGAAAGCTGCCAGACCGACCCTCGGCATCATTAACTTTTTATACACGATTCCCTCCATCTCCATGCTGGGATTTCTCATTCCTTTTTCCGGCGTCGGAAATGCGACCGCAGTGATTGCTCTGACTGTATATGCACTGCTCCCGATGGTAAGAAATACCCACACCGGAATTACCAATATTGATGAAAATATTGTGGAAGCCGCGCGTGGAATGGGAAGTACCGACCTACAGATTTTATTTAAAATAAAGCTTCCACTTGCTATGCCGGTCATCTTATCCGGTATCCGCAGTATGGTCACTATGACAATTGCGCTGGCAGGTAGA
>DLQV01000253.1:4319-9243 GCA_002474415.1 Lachnospiraceae bacterium UBA7598 | reverse complement strand
TATCGGTGCAGGCGGACTTGGAGTTGCTATTTACCGTGGAATCACAACGAACAATGCCGCAATGACCATGGTCGGAAGTTTACTGATTGCCCTTCTGGCACTTGTTTTTGACTTTCTTCTCAGCTTTATTGAGAAGCGAATGGCAAAACGTTCCGTAAAAGCCAAAAAGACAAACCGCATTTTACTGATTACATCACTGATTGTTATATTGTTCCTGATAATTGTGTCTCTGCTTCCGAAAGCAAAAACAGATACCATCCACGTTGCCACAAAACCTATGACCGAACAGTATATCATGGGAGAAATGTTAGATATGCTGATTGAACAGGATACGAATCTGCATGTTGAACTGACACAGGGCGTCGGCGGAGGTACTTCTAATATTGAACCTGCCATGGAAAGCGGCGAATTCGACCTGTATCCGGAATACACCGGGACCGCCTGGAATATGGTATTGAAAAAAGACGGAATTTACAATGAAGATTTATTTCCTGAACTTCAAAAAGAATACCGGGATTCTCTCCATATGCAGTGGGCTGGTATGTATGGATTTAATAACACGTATGGTCTGGTCGTGCGAAAAGAAATCGCAGATAAATATCATCTGCAGACCTATTCTGACCTTGCTGCGGTTTCTGACCGGCTGACTTTCGGTGCAGAGTATGACTTCTTTGAGCGTGAAGATGGTTACGACGCTCTGTGCAATGCATATGGATTTCACTTCAAGTCCACCATGGATATGGACATTGGTCTGAAATATCAGGCAATCAACCAGGGAAAAATCGACGTTATGGTCATTTTCACAACCGACGGACAGCTCTCTGTATCCGATGTCAAAGTGCTGACGGATGACAAAGGCTTCTATCCTTCTTACCTTTGCGGCAATGTTGTCAGAAGCGATGTATTAAAGAAACACCCGGAGCTTACAGATGTTTTAAACAAACTTTCCAATACCATTTCAGACCGTGATATGGCACAGATGAACTATGAAGTTGAGAGTAAAGGAAAAGAACCGAGAGAGGTTGCCAGAAAATTCTTAAAAAAAGCCGGGCTCTTAAAATAACAAACAATATTCCAAATGAGGTGAGCAGCGAATATGAGTACTGTAATAGAATTTAAAAATATAAAGAAATCTTATGATGATCATGTTGTCATCCGCAATTTAAATCTTTCTGTCGAAAAAGGGGAGTTTGTCACCATTATCGGTTCTTCCGGATGTGGTAAAACGACAGCCCTGAAAATGGTAAACGGGCTGATTGCTCCGACTTCCGGTGATATATTTATAAATGGGGAAAATATAAAAAAGAAAAATTTAACGGATCTGCGCCGCAATATCGGTTACGCAATCCAGGGAAGCGTTCTCTTTCCTCATATGACGGTAGAAAAAAACATTTCTTATGTTCCAAATCTTCTGAACAAAAAAGAAAAAGAAAAAACGCAGGCTGCAATTTCAAAATGGATGAAAATTGTCGGGCTTGATGAAAACTTAAAAGACCGCTATCCGTCCGAACTTTCCGGAGGACAGCAGCAGCGTGTCGGAATTGCAAGAGCACTTGCCGCATCCCCGGAGATCCTGCTGATGGATGAGCCTTTCGGCGCTGTCGATGAAATTACCCGTGGCCAGCTCCAGACGGAATTAAAACGCATCCACGCACAGACCGGTATCACAATTCTTTTTGTAACACACGATATTTCAGAGGCTTTAAAACTTGGTACGAAAGTTCTCGTTATGGATCATGGCGAAATTCAACAATATGCAGCACCCGAAGAGCTCCTTGAACATCCGGCAACCGACTTCGTAAACCAGCTTGTATACCGTCAGCGCCACATGTGTTATCTGCCGGAAGAACGAATAAACGATTGCGAGTTCAGTGGTGCAAGATGTATTTTAAACCCAGACGACTCTGTACAGGATTTGAGGTGACATGATGTTTTTTAGAAATTCCGGAAAATCTTCTTCCGAAGATTGTGCCAAAAAAATTGCGCAGTTAAAAAGTGAACTGGAATCAGCCGATGCGATCGTCATTGGCGCCGGAGCCGGCCTTTCCACTGCTTCCGGATTCACTTATGGTGGAGAACGATTTGAAAAATATTTTTCCGACTTTCACAAGAAATACGGTATTTCAGATATGTATTCCGGCGGTTTTTATCCGTTTGATACACTCGAAGAATACTGGGCATGGTGGTCCCGGCAGATTCTTGTAAACCGTTATGACTGTCCGGTCGGACGTGTCTATAAAGATCTGCTGACAATGGTGAAAGAGAAAGATTATTTTGTACTCACCACAAATGTAGATCATCAGTTTCAGAGAGCCGGTTTCGATAAAAAACGATTATTTTATACACAGGGCGATTATGGTCTGTGGCAGTGTTCCAAACCCTGTCACGATAAAACTTACGACAACGAAAACATTGTCCGCGCGATGGTCAGTCAGCAAAAAGATATGAAAATCCCGGCAGAACTCATCCCAAGATGTCCGGTCTGCGGGGAACCAATGAATATGAATCTTCGATGCGACGACACCTTTGTACAGGATGAGGGCTGGTACAAAGCTGCCAGCTGCTACGACGATTTTATCCGCAGACATCAACAGTTGCATGTTCTGTATCTGGAACTGGGCGTCGGCCTGAACACTCCGGGGATTATCAAATACCCATTCTGGCAGATGACGGCAAAGAATCCAAAAGCAGTCTATGCATGTGTCAATATGGGACAGTCCTGTTGCCCGGAAAATATCGCACACCAGTCCATCTGTATTGATGCCGATATTGCTGAAGTGGCAGAGAAAATTCTATGTTCTTAATCGCTCTGTTTTTCCTCCATATGTTTCTTTTTTTACAGGCAATATCCTTCCTGACGGAGTTTCTTTCCCTCTTTGATATAGGAAAGTGCACTCTGCTTTAATCCCGCAATCTCTTCCTCCGTCAGTGCCCGCGTGACCTTTGCCGGTCTGCCCATAACCATGCTGCCATCCGGGATATTCTGATGTTCGAGCACAAGGCTTCCTGCTGCGACGAGACAGTTTTTTCCGATCACACTGCCGTTCATCACCGTTGCGCCCATGCCGATTAACGTGTTATCCCCGATCGTGCAGCCATGAAGAATTGCATTGTGTCCCACCGTCACATAGTCGCCCACTATGGTCGGGTCGGCTTTAGACGTGTGGACCGTGCAGTTATCCTGAATGTTTGTCCCTTTTCCGATGACAATTTTATTGTCATCCCCACGCAGTACCGCATAAAAAAGAATGGTACTGTCCGCACCGATGGAGACATCCCCCATCACCACAGATTCCTTTACGATATTTGCAGATGCCGCTATACTTCCCGTTGTTTTTGTCATGACCGATTTCCTCGTTTCTTTCCTTATTTCATACTGTTTTAGTATAACATCTCCGTTTTTGCTTCTCAACATACTCTTTTTGAAAAAGAAAAAAGCGAGGACATCAACGGATGCTCTCGCTCACTCCACCTTACGATTTATTCGTAAACGTGTTTCTTTTTATCTTTTGCTTTCGCCTGTTTTTTCTTTAACGGGTGTTTTGGATTCTTGTCTGACATATCAATCGCCTCTTTTCTTCTCTAGTTATGTCAGCTTTGATTTCCTTTGCTATGCCTACGTTATAACACTGTATTCTGGCAATGTCAACCCTGTCTGTTAATTATTTTGTGTTTTTTCTGTGAATATGATAAATTTACTCATTTTATCATAAGTTGTCAGGCATTTTATATTCGGCGCAAAAGCGCCCAGATTCCCATCATCAGTTCACTCGGAATTATTTTTGCCGCAATCCGGTGTATCAGACATACCGGTCCCGGTGTAGATACCGGAAGTCTCAGGTCTGCATCCATCAATGCCAGCGATACCACATGCTTTTCTTTTGATGACAGTGGAAAATGCCGAATATAGGAACTGTTTTGGGTTTTCCTGGCTGTTCCAATAAACTCCGTATCTTTGATCCAATATGGGCACACCGCAGTTACAGAAATACCGGTTCCATACAATTCTACACGCAAAGCTCTGCTATACCTGTACAGGAAAGCTTTCGAAGCCGCATAAATGGAAAGATATGGAAATGGCTGGAAAGAGGCCGTTGAACAGATTTCCATAATGTGGGCTCCCTTCTTCATAAAGGGAAGTACAATCTGCGTCACTGCAACGGCAGCTTTACAATTTAAGTCAATCATCGCTTCACAATCGGAAAGCGAAATATCTTTCCATGCACCGATTTTTCCCATTCCGGCCGCATTGATGAGCAATGCGACATCTGGCTTTTCCTGATCCAACAAGGCTTTTAATTCCACAAAGGATTCCCGTCTGGTCAAATCCATCGGAACTACGCGCACTTTCGTTTTCGTCACTTTTGCAACTGCTTCCAGACATTCCCTCCTCCGCGCAATCACCCATATTTCATCCAGCTGTTTTCGTCCATCCATCTGTTTTACAAATTCTTTTCCAAGTCCACTGGATGCTCCTGTCACAATTGCAATCTTCATACTGCGCCCTCCTTTTTCTTCTATAGTATAACGCAGGATTTCATTTTTATTTTGTGTTTTTTCTGTGAACATGCAAAAGCACCCAAAAAAAGTCATTGACATTTTAAAACTACGTCCCTATAATGGTAAAAGTTCGGTTGCTAACTATTTTATGATATTACTAAGAAAGGAGTGATTTCTTGCAGGATTTCGACGAAGAACAACTCAACGAAATTCATATGGGCCGCCTGATCCAGGTACTGTCCCATCAGATGAAACGCAAAAGCTGTGTGATCTCCATGATCAACGACGATGGTCTGACAACCATGCAGAAACATGTGTTGAAATTTCTTCTTCTGGAAACCCTTCACAAGGTTGTCTATCAGAAAGACATCGAAGAGGAATTTCAGATCCGAAAATCCACAGCGACCGGAATGCTGCAGCTTCT
>DLQV01000253.1:471-4231 GCA_002474415.1 Lachnospiraceae bacterium UBA7598 | reverse complement strand
CGCATCATTCCTACAAAGAAAGCGGAAGCACTCCGTCCGAGCATCCTTGCGCACATAAGGCAGTCGGAAACACAGCTTACGGCAAATATTTCCGAAGCAGACATTCTGACCTGTAAAAAAGTGCTCTGCCAGATGCTCTACAACACATCAGAACATAAGGAGGTATGTAAAAAAAATGAATAGGAAACTTTTACAATCCATCCGGGAATACAAAAAGCAATCCATCATCACACCACTTCTGGTTATATTAGAAGTATTGATGGAAGTACTGATTCCTCTGGAAATGGCCAAAATCATTGATATCGGTATTGCAAACGGAAATCTCGGATATATTGTCCAAAGAGGAATTATCCTCGTAATTATGGCAATGATGGCTCTGTTTTTCGGTGTGCAGGCCGGAAATTTTGCAGCAGTTGCCGGAGCCGGATATGCCAAGAACCTGCGTCACGATATTTTCTATAAAGTACAGGATTTTTCCTTTAAAAATATCGACCATTTTTCCACATCCGGTCTCGTAACACGTATGACCACCGACATCACCAATATCCAGATGGCATACATGATGAGTATCCGCCTGCTTGCAAGAGCTCCGATCATGATTATTTTATCCTGGATTATGACACTGACGCTCAGCAAAAAGGCTGCACTCTTATTCTTAATCGTCATCCCGGTACTCGGTGGCACACTGTTGTTTATTGCAAAGAAAGCCCATCCGCATTTCATCAAAGTATTTGACGAGTATGATGAGCTGAACAACTCCGTACAGGAAAATGTCAATGCTGCCCGTGTGGTAAAAGCATTCGTCCGTGAAAATTATGAAATCAAGAAATTTCACGGAGTTTCCCAATATGTTTATAAACTTTTTACCACTGCTGAAAAAATCGTTGCCTGGAACTCCCCGGTTATGCAGTTTGTCATGTATGTTGTAATTATGATTCTTGTTTACATTGGTGGAAAAGGCATCGTAACCGGAACCATGGAAACCGGCGCCCTTACTTCGATTATTGTATATGCCTTACAGATCATCGGTTCTCTGATGATGGTAACATTCGTATTCGTTATGATTATGATTGCCGGCGCATCAACGGACCGTATTACCGAAGTACTGAATGAGACTCCGGAAATGAGTGATCCGGCAGATGCCGTAACTTCCGTTGCGGATGGCGATATTGTCTTTGACCATGTCAACTTCAGTTATGCCGGAAAAGATGGAAACCTTTCCTTAAAAGATGTAAATCTGCATATCAAATCCGGTCAGACCGTAGGTATCATCGGTGGAACCGGAAGTGCAAAGTCAACACTTGTACAGCTGATTCCGCGTCTGTATGATGTCACAGAAGGAAGCGTTAAAGTTGCCGGCATCGATGTACGCAAATACAATCTGGAAGCACTGCGTGATCAGGTTTCCATGGTACTGCAGAAAAACGTGCTGTTCTCCGGAACAATCTACGAAAATATCCGCTGGGGCAACGAAAACGCTACCGACGAAGAGGTACAGAATGTCTGTAAACTGGCACAGGCCGACGGTTTCGTCCGCGAATTTCCGAATGGGTACAATACACAGATCGTCCAGGGTGGAAACAACGTATCCGGCGGACAGAAACAACGTCTTTGTATTGCCCGTGCTCTGCTGAAGAAACCAAAAATCCTGATCCTTGATGATTCTACCAGCGCTGTAGATACCAAAACCGATGCGCTGATCCGCAAGGCTTTCCGCGAGGAAATTCCAAACACAACAAAAATCATCATTGCACAGCGTGTTTCTTCCATTGAAGATGCCGACCAGATCATTGTTCTGGAAAATGGTGAAATTTCCGGCATCGGTACATCCGAAGAACTGTTAAAAACCAATGCCATTTACCGTGAAGTATATGAATCACAGGTCAAAGGAGGTGAAGATAATGAATAACAAAAAGCCAAAGCTATCCAAAAACAATATTGCTACTGCAAAACGTCTGTTAAAATATGTAACAGAAACTTATAAAGCGCGCTTTATTCTTGTATTTGTATGTATCTTCTTAAGTGCAGTCGCATCCATTGCGGTATCGCTGTCCTTAAAATACATGCTTGATGATTTCATCCTTCCACTGATTGGACAAAAAAGTCCGAACTATACCGAATTTTACCGTGCACTTGCAGTGCTTGGCTGTATATTCCTTGTCGGTGTCATTGCGACATTTATCTATACCCGTATGATGGTGTATATCGGTCAGGGCGTGTTAAAGCGTGTGCGTGATGATATGTTTGAACATATGCAGACCCTTCCGATCCGTTATTTCGATCAGAATACGAACGGCTCTATCATGAGTCTGTACACAAATGATACCGATACCCTGCGCCAGATGATCAGTCAGGCAATCCCACAGGCACTGATGTCATTTTTCACCATCATTGTTACATTTATTTCCATGCTGATCTTAAGTCCTCTGCTGACACTGCTTGCCATTGTCGTCATCGGAATTCTGGTGCTTGTCACCAAAAAAATCGGTGGAAACAGTGGAAAATACTTTGTGCGCCAGCAGATGTCCCTTGCCGATGTGACCGGATTTGTGGAAGAACATATGAATGGTCAGCGTGTGGTAAAAGTATTTAACCATGAGCAGAAATCCGAAGAAGAATTCGACCAGCTCAACGAAGCTCTGTTTGACAGTGCTTCACAGGCAAACAAATATGCAAACATGATGGGACCGGTTATCGGAAACATCGGAAACTTACAGTTCGTGCTGACCGCGGTTCTCGGTGGTGTCCTCTCCGTTGCCGGTGTGGGTGGCATTACACTCGGTGTCATGGCTTCCTACCTGCAGTTTACCAAGAGTTTTACCCAGCCATTTATGCAGGTGGCACAGCAGTTTAACTCCATCGTTATGGCTCTTGCCGGAGCCGAAAGAATCTTTGCACTGATTGATGAGAAACCGGAGACAGACGAAGGCTATGTAACACTTGTCAACGCAAAAAAAGATGCCGACGGCAACATCATTGAATGTAAAGAGCGTACCGGCATGTGGGCATGGAAACATCCACATTCCGCAGATGGAAGTGTATCTTACACCCCTCTGACCGGTGATGTCCGTTTTGAAGATGTTACATTCGGCTACAATCCGGATAAGGTCATCTTAAAGGATATCAGCCTGTTCGCCAAACCGGGACAGAAACTGGCATTTGTCGGCTCTACCGGTGCCGGCAAGACAACGATCACCAACCTGATCAACCGTTTCTACGATATTCAGGAAGGAAAAATCCGCTATGACGGCATCAATATCACCAAGATTAAAAAAGACGACCTGCGTCGTTCTCTCGGTATTGTACTGCAGGATACCCACCTGTTTACCGGAACCATCCGCGACAATATCCGTTACGGAAATCTTGATGCAACCGATGAACAGATCTATGAAGCTGCCAGACTTGCACACGCAGACCAATTCATCCGGATGCTGCCAAACGGTTATGATACCATGTTAAGCGGCGACGGCGAAGAACTTTCACAGGGACAGCGCCAGCTGCTTTCCATTGCAAGAGCCGCCGTGGCTGATCCACCAGTTCTCATCCTCGATGAGGCAACTTCCAGCATCGATACCCGTACCGAGAGCATTGTACAAAAAGGTATGGATAATCTGATGAAAGGACGTACGGTCTTTGTTATCGCCCACCGTCTGTCTACGATCCGAAACAGTGATGCAATTATTGTGCTTGACCACGGACAGATTATTGAACGTGGGGATCACGCGGATCTGATTAAACAGAAGGGAACCTATTATCAGTT
>DLQV01000253.1:0-442 GCA_002474415.1 Lachnospiraceae bacterium UBA7598 | reverse complement strand
TACCGGCAAGTTGGAACTTTCCTAAGCTGGAAATAACCTCCTATTGCAGAAATATTACAGACTTGTTACAATGCATTTGTACTTAGCTAATACAAATACAAACAGGGAGGTACTTAACTATGTGTTTTAGATTTTTTTCCAACTGCGATTTCTCAGCACTGATCCGTAAGTGCTTTGGATGCTAATAAGCAGCAAAAAAGAAGCTGCACACGAAATTTTCTTTTCGTGTGTCAGCTTCTTTTTGCGTTTCCTGTCTGTATTCACCTGACCGGTCCGTCTATGCACGGAAATCAAATTTATTTTTTGATATGTTGATTTAAAAACTCCATTACTTCTCGTTTCTTTGGAATCGCAGGAATTCCACCTCTCTTTTGCACACACAGACATGCTACTGCATTCCCCTGCCGTGCACAGGCACGCAAATCATTCCAGTCCATCTCAT
>DLQV01000031.1:5957-10937 GCA_002474415.1 Lachnospiraceae bacterium UBA7598 | reverse complement strand
ATCTCAATGGAACGGTCCACATGGGACTCCGCTGCAAAATTGACAATCACATCCGGTTTTTCTTCCTCAAAAAGTTTGTATACACCCGGACGGTCGCAGATATCGAGTTTTACAAAACGAAAATTCGGCTGATCCATCACCGGTGCAAGGGTGGACAGATTGCCCGCATACGTCAGGGAATCCAGACAAACAATGCGATCCTGCGGATGTTCCTTTAACATATAAAAAATAAAGTTGCTGCCGATGAAACCGGCACCGCCTGTTACAATAATGGTCATGAGCGTTTCCTCCTGTGTGAGTTTACGATTCTTATATTTGTTTCCATTATAAAAGGTGACGCCAGGTCACCTTCAAGTCTTTTTTATATATTTTTGAAACTATTTTCGGCACAGGAAAATTCCGGCATCTTTTGTGATATGAAATCCCCCTGCCACGCGGGCAGAAACAAATTCCCGGAACTCTTTGTACTGATCCAAAAGCAGCTGATTCTGGTTTCCGTGACAGGAAAGAATATAGGAAATCAGCGGTTCTGCTTCTGCTATTTCGATCGCATCCTCGTATTTTCGCATCTGAATTTCCGGAAAATATGGTGCTAACAGGTTTTCTCCATTTTCGAGCCCGAACCGCTCATACAACACCTCCGCTGACAAAACGATTTCTTTATGAAACTGCTGCACCAGATCGGTAATTTCCCGCATATGCTGCTTTCCGTAGGTACTGCATAGAAACCGTCCCCCATTTTTTAAGACTCTCCGACATTCCGCGAGCACCTGTGGGATATCTTCACAGTAAAACAGCACATGATTCGCAATCACAAGATCAAATGTTCCCTCTTCATACGGAATTTTTTCACAGTCAAATTTTTTATAAGAAAAGCGGCTGTCCTCTCCCAGTGCACGCTGTGCATCCCGCAGCATTCCTTCCGATTTGTCCGAGAGAACGGCCTGAAGATCCAAAGGCAGTTGCTCCCGGTTTTCGGTCCAGAGCGCTCCATTTCCACAGCCGAGTTCCAGGATCCGCATCCCCGGATGCAGATCGCACTGCTGCATAATCCACGGAAACCACCCTTGCGGATTGACGGAATACTCCCTGTGCAGGCGAATCCGGGCGGAAATATTTGCCGCATTCTGGTACTGGTTTTTCAGACTTCGTTCCACTGCGGTCAGGTGAATCAGATCCAGCATACTGTTCCAGTCGATGGTCTGCTCCGTCTGGATGGCCTCTATCGTACTGTCAATCGCCTCATCCATTGCCTGCATTTCGTCCATTTTCTGCCGCAGCAGCTTCTTCTGTATCCGCATAGATTCGAGAAGAAACTGCTGATCCGCTGAGGCAAGTGTCATCTCCCGGATATCTTCCAGGGAAAATCCCAGATATTTCAATAAAAGAATCTGCTGGAGTTTTGCCAGATCTGCATCCGTATACAGCCGCGCCCCTGCGGCAGTCCGCGCACTGGGTTTTAAAATATTCTGTTTATCATAATACCGGATCGTGCGAAGCGTCACATGTGCTTTTTTTGCAAATTGTCCGGATGTATAAATCCGATCCATAAGCATACTCCTTATTATATATTTCGTATAAAATCTGCCCGTTTACTGTTTTATGATTTTATCATATTTTACTATATTTAGCCAGTTTTGTTCCCTGCAAACTGGTTTTATAATTTTTTCTCATTTTGGATATGTACACCCTACCAGATGACATTATACTAAGATACAAAGGAATGTTTTACACGATTCGGAGGTTTCCCATGAAAAAAGCAGCTGTTATCAATGATCTGTCCGGTTTCGGAAAGTGTTCGCTCACTGCAGCGATTCCGGTATTATCCGCGCTTGGCGTGCAGTGCTGTCCGGTTGCAACAGCCGTACTGACCGGCCAGACCGGTTATCCCTGTTACCACTGCACTGATCTGACCACTATGTTACCGGACTATATCGATGCCTGGGGAAAAAATAACGCGCATTTTGATGCCATCTACAGCGGATTTCTGACCGGTGCGGAACAGATTTCACAGGTGCTTGCTTTCATCCGCCACTTTCGGGAGGAACATACGCTTCTTTTAGTTGATCCTGTTATGGGGGATGACGGAAATGCTTATCCGTTTTTCACTGCAGAGCTGTTAAACGGAATGAAAGCGCTGACACAGGAAGCGGATGTGATCACGCCGAACCTGACAGAAGCCTGCCTGCTGGCAGATGTCCCGGAAGATGCCTTAAACCACTGCCGGACGAACGCGGCTCTGCTGAAGCTGGCAGAAGATGTGGCTCTGCGGTTACAAAAAAAGACCTCTCACCCGCAGGATGTCGTAATCACCGGTGTCAAATGCCGCGGGGAGAAACATCCCGTCATTTATAATATTGCCGCCACCGCAAATGGAATTTACCGGCACGAATCGCCGTTTTTTGACCGGAGTTTTTCCGGAACGGGGGATCTGTTTGCTTCTGTATTATGTGGCTGCCGCACCAAAGGCATGCGCACGGAAGATGCGATTCTTCTTGCGGGGAAATTTTTATCCCACAGTATCGAGGATACCATGAAAGAAAATACGCCGGGACGCGATGGCGTTAATTTCGAGAAATTTCTTATTGATCTGATCGCAGATCCGACCGTGTAAGCGACTGCGAATCAGGAAAGAATTTCAAAACTGATTCATTATTACAACAGAAAGAAGGAATTTTTATGGCAAAAATTTTATATGTATACAATGATCAGGTATATGCAAATATCACAAATAAGTGTGACTGCAATTGTACCTTCTGTATTCGTCAGCAGTTTAACGGCGTGGGCGATGCGGATACCTTATGGCACAAAACGGAGCCTACTTTAAATGAAATCATCGAGGCGATTGATGCCTTCGATTTCACCGATTACAAAGAATTTGTTTTCTGCGGCTACGGGGAACCGACCTGTGCACTCGACAATCTGATTGCCAGCGCAAAGTACGTCAAAGAAAAAACAGGTCTCCCGATCCGTGTCAATTCCAACGGTCTGGGAAACCTGTATTATAAACGCGACATTGTGCCGGAGTTAGCAGAGGTCGTAGACAGTATCTCCATCAGTTTGAATGAGGCAAATGCGGAAAAATATGAAAAAGTGACTCGTCCGTCTTTCCCACATGCCTATGAGGCAATGCTCGATTTTGCAGAGGAATGTGGAAAACTTATCCCGCACACCCAGCTTTCGATTGTAGATATTCTTCCGCAGGAAGACATCGAAGCATGCCAGCGCATCGCCGATAGCCGAGGGGTCCATCTAAAAGTCCGTCCATGGGAGCACAGTGCATAAAAAGTAACTGGATGCAGGACAGGCGATAACCATGTTACAGCCCCAGCACGTCGAGAAGGATCTGTTCATCTTTCTTTGGTTTATGCGGCTGCTGCATTTCCGCATTTGCGAGACGAGTACGGATATTCTGCATCCGCTGATCCAGCTGTGCACTAATCTCTGCACATTCGCTCAGTTCCTGTGCCAGGCGCTCGGTCTCGTCTGCTGGAATATTCTTTTTATAGCGCACTTTATGCTCCAGACTCGCCCAGAAATCCATGGCGATGGTGCGAAGCTGTACTTCGACTTTCATTTCCCGTTTCTCATTCTGCAGGAAAATCGGTACTGCAACGATCAGATGCAGGCTGCGGTATCCGTTTTCCTTCGGATGCTTGATATAATCTTTCTGTTCGATCAGGCGGATATCATCCTGCTGAAGCAGACAGTCCGCCAGAAGATAGATATCTTCCGGGAAGGAACACACAACCCGGATTCCTGCTATATCATTGATATTCTGCTCAATCGCCGGAAGTGTGAGCGGAATATTTTTCCGGCGCACTTTGCGCACAATTCCGTCCAGCGATTTCACACGTGTCTTGATCGACTCAATCGGATTGCGGTCATATTCCAGGGAAAACTGCTCATTTAATACTTTAAACTTCGTTTCTACTTCCATAATTGCGCATTTGTAATATGCCATCATCGTATCCAGCGGTTTTGTATTTTCCTGTACGAAATCTAAAAATTCATCGGACATCAGACGGTTACGGACAAGGCCTTCCACCGCCTGCTGCAGCTGTGCATTTACTACTTTGCTTAGTTCATTCATATCTATTTCCTCTTTTTCTCTTGTAATTCTTCTATACAGTAAAAAAGAGCCTCACAGAAACATGATTTCCATGAGGCTCTTTTGCACATGGACTTTCCTATCTGGTTTCCACATGCCTATATTATAATGGATTCATCCGCAAAACGGAATAAATAAAGTCTGAACTTTTTCCGAATTTTATCTTAATCCTTGAAGAGATCTGTAGAGTAATAACGGTCTCCGCTGTCAGGAAGAAGAGCGACTACAGTCTTTCCCTTGAACTCCGGTCTCTTTGCCACTTCGATGGCTGCCTTTAATGCTGCTCCGGAAGAAATACCTACCAGCACACCTTCCTCTTTTGCAATATATTTGGAATACTCGAAAGAGTCTTCATTGGAAACCGGGATTACTTCATCGTAGATCTTGGTATCCAGTGTGTTTGGAATAAATCCGGCTCCGATACCCTGGATCTTATGTGGGCCTGCCTTTCCGGTAGACAATACTGCAGATGTCTCAGGCTCTACAGCAACGATCTTTACATCCGGGTTCTGGGATTTCAGATACTCACCAACACCTGTGATGGTTCCACCTGTACCGACACCAGCTACGAATGCATCAACTTTTCCGTCGGTATCTTCCCAGATCTCCGGTCCGGTTGTCTTCTTGTGTGCTGCAGGGTTTGCAGGGTTCTCAAACTGCTCCGGAATGAAGCTGTCTGCGATCTCTTTGTGAAGTTCCTCTGCCTTTGCGATGGCTCCCTTCATACCCTTGCTTCCGTCGGAAAGAACAAGCTCTGCACCATATGCTTTGATGATGTTACGACGCTCAATACTCATAGTCTCCGGAAGAACAATGATCAGGCGGTATCCCTTTGCTGCTGCGATTGCTGCAAGACCGATACCTGTGTT
>DLQV01000031.1:0-5918 GCA_002474415.1 Lachnospiraceae bacterium UBA7598 | reverse complement strand
GGCTCGATAATGGTGGAGCCCGGCTTTAATTTTCCGTCCTTCTCTGCCTGCTCAATCATCTCTTTTGCAATACGATCCTTAACAGATCCTGCCGGGTTAAAGTACTCCAGCTTTGCAAGAAGTCTTGCCTCAAGGCCAAACTTCTTCTCGATGTGTTTGAACTCTACCAGTGGTGTGTGTCCGATCAGTCCTAATGTTCCTTCATAAATATTTGCCATTTTATTATCCTCCAATTTACTCTCTCTGATTTAATTCCTTATTTTCATACTTCTTTAGTAGGAATTATCTGTTGTTATGAATATACACCCTTTCCAGAACGCTGTCAACTATTTTTTCCAGAAATACTTGTATACTTAAAAAAAATACATGGCATTCCCTATTTTTGTTCACCGAGATTTACAAATCATAAGGTATACCATGCAATTTTTATCTACATGTTTTCAATTTTGTCTATTCCAATGATATGAAACTCCGCCAAACTTAATTACTCGTCATCCTCATCGTCATCATCGTCCGCATCCTCGCCAAGTAAAGCCTCTTTTAAGGTTCTCCAGCCAAGGACTGCACACTTCACACGCGCCGGCATATGGGCGATATCACGGAGTGCCGATGCCTCCTCAAGAGAATCAATCTCCTCCTCGCTGGCATCGCCTTTGATCATTTTCATAAAGATTTTCCCCATCTGCAGGGCTTCTTCTTTTTTCTTTCCGACGATCATGCCAAGCATGATATCTGCGGAAGCCTGGGAAATCGCACATCCGTCTCCGACAAATGCACCGTCAACGATTGTGTCGCCATCCGTCTTTAATTTCAGGAAAATATCATCCCCGCAGCTCGGATTGACACCCTCAAGCACAATATCCGCATCCGGCAGATCATGTTTAAACTCCGGACGCACGTTGTGCTCGGTTAAGATTTCATTATAAAAACTTCTACTTTCCATATCCCATTCGCTCCCTTATACTTGCGATGCTTGCCACAAATTTATCGGCTTCTTCCTCGGTATTGTAAAACATAAAGCTTGCTCTGGTGGCGGAACTGATGCCCAGATAATTAAGCAGCGGCTGCGCACAGTGATGTCCGGCACGCACACAGATTCCATCGGCGATTAAAATTTCGCTCACATCGTGCGGATGCACATCATCGATCGTAAATGTAAGAATTCCGGTGTGTTCTTCTGCCCGGTCGGACCCAAGTACATGCACATGCGGAAGTTCTTTTAATCCGTCAAACGCACGCTTTGTCACGGCAAGTTCTCGCTCCTGCATCACGTCAAACCCGACAGACTGTGCATATTTTATGGCAGCATGCAGTGCTGTGGCACCTGCAGCGTTTACCGTTCCCGCCTCAAACTTATGCGGAAGTTCTGCGTATTTTGCGCTCTCGCGGGTAACGGAATCGATCATCTCTCCACCGGAAAGGAACGGCGGCATCTTCTTTAACAGTTTTTTCTTTCCATATAAAACACCAATTCCCATCGGTCCGAAAATCTTATGTCCGGAAAATGCAAAGAAGTCTGCATCCAGATCCTGTACATTGACCGGCATATGCGGGGTACTCTGTGCCCCGTCCACCACAATAACGGCATTTTTTTCGTGTGCCATGGCTGCGATCTCTTTGACCGGGTTCACCCGTCCGAGCACGTTAGAAACCTGTGTGATTGCCACAATTTTCGTCTTTTCCGTGATCTGTTCCTTTACCTGATCTAAATCCACCGATCCGTCCGGACGGCATTCGATAAACCGGAGTATTGCACCTGTCTGGCGCGCAACCATCTGCCACGGAAGAAGATTGCTGTGATGCTCCATGATAGAGACAAGAATTTCATCCCCGGCATTCACGTTATTTAATCCATAGCTGTATGCCACAAGATTCATACTCTCTGTTGTGTTTCTGGTAAAGATGATTTCCCGCGCAGATTTGGCACCGATAAAATCTCGCACGCCTTTTCTGGCATCTTCATACAGTTCGGTTGCTTCCACACTCAGCGGATAATTTCCACGCAGCGGATTTGCATTGTGCTTCAGGTAAAAATCGCGTTCTGCATCGATAACACACTGTGGGCGCTGGGAAGTCGCCGCATTATCGATATAAATCCATTCTTTTCCATCGGCCGCATGGTTTCCGATTTCCGACAACAGCGGAAAGTCCTTGCGATAATCGGTCATGTTACACCTCCCCAAGCTCTTCATCAATCATTTTTGCAAAGCTCTCGTCCTTTATGATTCCTTTCAGACGATCAATGCTGGCTCTTGCCATAATATTTTCTGCGTGCTCTTTGTCGATGCCGCGGCTTGCAAAATAAAACATCGTATCCTCATCGAGTTCCCCGATCGTTGCACCGTGATTACCAACGACATTTTCCTCGGAGCATAAGATTACGGGAACGGTTTTATTCTCCACGTCATCGCCGAGCATCAGCACATTTTCCAGCTCGTTTCCGACAGAATCGGAAGAACCGGTCTTAAAATCAATCGTTCCACGGAAGATCTTCTTTGCACCGTCGCGCAGAGCTCCGCCCACGTTGATCTCACTCTCGGTATGCTTTCCAAAATGGTTGACCACCTCGTTCATATCAATGACATGTGTGTGCTGCCCGATATAGCCGATATCACTCTTGAAGCTGCTTGCATCACCGTTTAAGTTGATGGTCGTATCGGAATAGATATCTCCTTTTCCGAGATAAATCTGTACGAGCTCCACGCGGGCATTTTTTGCACATTCTCCCTCAATCTGATTGTACACAAGGGAATTTTCTGCGGTGTGCTGCAGCTGCACCAGACGAACCAGTGCATTTTCTTCTACCGAAAGGCTTGTCCTTACAGCAAGTTTTTCATCTGTCTGATAATCCATAAACACCGTCACCTGCTTACCTGCCGGTGCTGTGATATGGATCTTTTTGCTGCTGTATGCTCCCTCTCCGGTAATAGAAAAGCGTGCATCTTCTGTCACGGTTTCCTCCAGAAGTTCTGTTGTATGTTCTTTGTCCCATGGAAGCTTGGTCTCGTTGACATTTAACCAATACCAGGTCTTCGATGGAAGTTTATTGATTGTCATTTCTGTCATTGTTCTCCTCCTAACCTATGCTTCCCTTCATCTCCAGACGAATCAGGTTGTTCATCTCAACCGCATACTCGACCGGAAGTTCCTTGGATACGTTGTCTGCGAATCCGCTGACTAAAAGTGCACGGGCATCTTCTTCCGTCATGCCTCGTGACATCAGGTAAAAGACCGCATCGTCACTGATGCTTCCGATCTTTGCCTCATGTCCAACGGCTGCGTCTTTGGTACGGATGTCCATGGCCGGAATGGTATCGGAACGGGACTCCGAATCCAGCATCAGGGACTGACAGGATACTGCCGATTTTGATCCTTTCGCATCCTTTGCCACAACAACGCTGCTTCGGAAGGTACTGATTCCGCCGTCCTTGCTAATGGAACGGGTATTCATATAGGAGCTGGTGTTCGGTGCTGCGTGTACGACTTTGGCACCGGTATCCAGATTCTGTCCGTGTCCAGCGAATGTGACACCGGTAAATTCCATTTTGGCACCCTCACCCTTTAAAACGCTCATCGGATACAGGCAGCCCACATGGGAACCGAACGATCCGGAAACCCACTCAATCGTTCCGCCTTCCTCAACAGAGGCACGCTTGGTATTCAGGTTGTACATATTCTTTGACCAGTTCTCAATCGTGGAATAACGAAGCTTTGCATTTTTCTTGACATACAGCTCCACACAGCCCGCATGCAGGTTTGCTACGTTATATTTCGGGGCAGAACATCCCTCGATGAAATGAAGACTTGCGCCCTCGTCCACGATGATCAGTGTATGTTCAAACTGACCTGCTCCTTTGGCATTCAACCGGAAATAAGACTGCAGCGGAATGGATACGTGCACGCCCTTTGGCACATAGACGAACGAACCGCCGGACCATACAGCTCCGTGCAGTGCCGCAAATTTATGATCATGCGGGGTGACAAGTTTCATAAAATACTTGTGTACCATGTCCGCATATTCTCCTTTTAAAGCACTCTCCATATCGGTGTAGACAACGCCCTGTGCGGCAACCTCGTCTTTGACATTGTGGTATACCAGCTCAGAATCGTACTGGGCGCCGACACCGGCTAAGGATTTCCGCTCGGCCTGCGGGATTCCCAGACGCTCAAACGTCTCTTTGATGTCTTCCGGCACATCCTTCCAGGATGCCTGCATTTTGGAATGTGGACGAACATAGGTTGCAATGTGATCCATGTCCAGTCCCTCAATCGATGGGCCCCAGTCCGGAATCGGCATCTCATTGTAAATCTGTAAGGACTCCAGGCGGAACTGCTGCATCCATGCCGGATCGTCCTTTTCTTTGGAAAGCTGCTCCACGATCTGTGGGGTCAGACCTTCTTTCATTCTGTATGCATCTTTTTCCTCATCGCGGATATCATAGATGCTGCGGTCGATATCTTCTACCTGACTCTTTTCTCTCATTTCGCACGCACCTTTCTTACTGTTCAAATTCCTCAAAACCGTTTTCATTGATCTCATCTACTAAGGAAGCATCTCCGTTCTTTACGACTTTTCCTTCATCCATAACGTGGGTGACATCCACATGCAGGGACTCTAAGATTCGTGTGCTGTGGGTGATAATCAGAAGGCTTCCTTTGCATTTTTCTTTGTAAAGCTGGATTCCTTTGGATACGGTACGGACGGCATCCACATCCAGTCCAGAATCTGTCTCGTCAAGAATTGCAAGCTTTGGCTCTAACATAAGCATCTGCAGAATCTCTGCTTTTTTCTTCTCACCACCGGAGAAGCCGACATTTAAATCACGCTCTGCATAGGACTCGTCCATGGAAAGAAGTTTCATGGTCTCGGTCAGTTTTTTCTTGAAATCCCACAAACGGACACGCTTGCCGGTCTTCTGCTCCAATGCATTACGGATAAATGCGCTTAACGTAACGCCCGGTACTTCCAGTGGATTCTGGAAGGAAAGAAAGATTCCTTTTTTGGCACGCTCATTGACCGGCATCTCTGTGATGTCCTCTCCATCGAAGAAAATGTGTCCGGATGTGATGGTGTATTTCGGATGTCCGGTGATGGCATAGCCAAGGGTGGATTTTCCGGTTCCGTTCGGTCCCATCAGGACGTGAACCTGATTTTTTCCTACTTCCAGGTTGACACCGTGCAGAATTTCTTTATCTTCAACGTTTACGTGCAGATCTTTGATCTCTAATAAGTTTTGTTCAGACATTTATATTTCCTCCATATTGATAAGTTTTGTTCTTTGATCCATATCTTTACTTTATAAAACATGTTGTTTAACTTTCACAGGAATGTGTCTTCTGTGAAATCATATCCTCTAGGGTATGCTTCTCAAGGTAATCATTGATCACATCTTCCAGTCCCTGCCAGAATGGAAGTGTGGTACACTCTGCAGTACTCTCACACTTTTTCCCACCTTCGCACAGGCACGCGACCGGAGCTAAATTTCCTTCAATCAGTTGAAGGATATCAATTACTTTATATTCAGACGGTTGTTTGATCAGACGGTAACCGCCACCCTTTCCACTGGCACTCTCAAGCATCTTCCCTTTTGTCAGTATGGTCATAATACTTTCAAGATATTTCAGGGAAATGCCCTGCCTCGTGGCAATTTCTTTGACCGGGATAAATTCGCCGGAATTGTGCTGCGCCAGATCAACCATCACACGCAGTGCATATCTGCTTTTTGCGGATATCATCATATCGTTTTACCACCTCGTTTCATGAAATACGGTACGGTCTGTATTTCGTGAGTTCTACGGTGTGATTATAAACCCACTCCCCTACTATGTAAATAGGGGAATATAGAAAATTATGTTTTTCTTACAATACAAATTGCTGTTTAACTGTGTGGTCTGGGGCCTTTGGAGTTTCTTCAGAG
>DLQV01000207.1:5362-5535 GCA_002474415.1 Lachnospiraceae bacterium UBA7598 | reverse complement strand
ACTTTTCTTCATCTGTTCCGCAATCTGCATATAATTGTTTCCATCCAGATAGAATTGCAGTACCTGTTTTTCCATCGGACTTAAGCTGCTGTTTACCCGGTTCCATAAATCCTGTGACACTTCCTGTTCGATCACCAGCTGCTCCGGACTTCTGGTAAATCCAATGCTTCCCT
>DLQV01000207.1:351-5299 GCA_002474415.1 Lachnospiraceae bacterium UBA7598 | reverse complement strand
TGCTCCCTGCTCAGAAAAAGAAATATAAGAATTCAGTGGCTGATGCTTTTTTCTGTTAGATGCCTCGATTGCAGAATACAACTGACGATGAATACACAATCCTGCAAAATAAAAAAAACTGCTGTCTTTGTCAGGCCGGAAATCCCGGATTGCCTTAAACAGTCCGATCATCCCTTCCTGAATCAGATCATCGGTCTCTCCACCGATCAGATACATGGCATTGGCATATTTACGGACAAGTGGCTTATATTTTTCAAGAATATAGTCCGTGATCTCTGTTTCTCCCTGCCGGAGTCTTTCAATCAGTTCCTCATCCGTACAAGCATCATACTTCATTCTTTTTCTTATCCCTTCTTCATCCTCTGGCGCACAATCTCATACGAGAGGATTCCCGCTGCAACCGACGCGTTTAAGGAATCAATGTCTCCCTTCATCGGAATGGAAGCCACCATATCACAGTTCTTCTTTACGAGTGGGCTGACTCCATCGCCTTCATTTCCGATTACCAGACCGATGGGTCCGGTCAGATCCATATCATACATCAACGTTCCATCCATATCCGCGCACACAAACCACATACCGCGGTCTTTGAGTTCTTTCATGGTATTGGAAATGTTGGTCACTTTTGCCACCGGTACATAATTAATCGCACCCGCCGATGTCCGTGCAACGGTCGGTGTCAATCCTACGGCACGACGTTTTGGAATGATCACGCCGTGTGCTCCCGCCTGATTGGCTGTACGGATGATAGCACCCAGATTGTGGGGATCTTCGATTCCATCTAAAATCAGGATAAACGGTGGTTCTCCCTTTTCTTCTGCAAGTGCCAGGATATCCTCCACCTCTGCATAATCATATGCCGCGCTGACAGCAATCACGCCCTGGTGCTTTCCGGTCTCGGAAATCTGATCCAGACGTTCTTTTGTCACGTAATTGATGATCGTATCGTGCTTTCTTGCCTCTCTGGTAATTGACTTGACCGGTCCATCCTGACAGCCATCCAGTACATATAATTTATCGATTGTTTTTCCGGAACGAAATGCCTCAAGGACAGCATTGCGTCCTTCAATGTGATTTTCGCTCATTCCGGCAAATGAATTTTTTTCGTTTTCCATAATTTTTCTACCTTATAAACGCAGATGCAAACCATCTGCTGCTGCTTTGATCAATGAAACCAGGCGATCAAACCGGTCCGTCAGATACAGATATCCAACCAGAGCTTCCAGCCCCGTTGCCTTACGGTAATCCGCCATCGTTGCATTTTTAGCCATGGTCGCTGACTTGGCATTGCGCCCTCTGCGATAGATGTCTGCTTCTTCCTCCGTAAGCATCGGTTCAAGATATTGTATGATGACCGCCTGTGTATGTGCTTTTACAATCTGACTCGTCCGGTGATGCAGCTGATTCGGGCGGGTATTTCCCTTGCCCACAACAACGGACCGGATCACCAGATCAAAAACGCCATCCCCGATATAAGCCAGTGTCAGCGGGGAATAGGTCCGGATATCAACATCCGGAACCTCAAATTTTTTCTTGATGTATGCGTCAATTCCTTCACTCATGCATTGCGCTCCCATACAACGCCTTCACGGGTATCTTTGATCGTGATGCCCCGTGCAAGAAGTTCGTCACGGATTGCATCTGCACGGGCAAAATCTTTCGCTTTCTTTGCCTCGGCACGCTCCGCAATCTTTTCATTGATAAACTGCTCTAACTCTGCATCCACACTTGTTCCCGCATCCAGTCTCTCCTGACCGGCAGTTGTCAGATTCAGTGCCAACACCTTATCAAAATCATTCAGCAATGCCAGCTTTGTCTTTTCACTGATATCTGCCTTTACCACATCATAGACGATGGTCAGCGCCATGGAAGTATTCAGATCATCACTGATTGCATCTGCGAACTTTTTGCGGAATGCATCAAATGCTTCCTGATCCATCTCTCCCTCATCTTTGAAGGTGGCAATCTTTTTGACTAATTTTTCGTATGCACTCTCTACGTTGTCCAGATTGTCATAAGAAAATACCAGCGGCTTGCGATAATGAGACTGCAGGCAGAACATACGGTATGCCAGAGGATCGTACCCTTTGCTCTCCAATAAAGACACCGTCAGGAAATCGCCCTTGGACTTACTCATTTTTCCGGTCTGGTCATTCAGGTGGTTTACATGGAACCAGTACGGGCACCATTTGTGTCCCAGATAACTTTCGGACTGTGCAATCTCGTTTGTGTGATGTGGGAAAATATTATCTACTCCACCACAGTGAATATCCATATACTCACCCAGATGTTTGATTCCGATGCAGGAGCACTCAATATGCCATCCCGGATATCCAACACCCCACGGGCTGTCCCACTTCAATGCCTGGTCTTCAAATTTGGATTTCGTAAACCAGAGAACAAAATCGTTTTTGTTTCGTTTATTTTCATCTTCCTCCACGTCGTCACGCACGCCGACCTGCAGCTGTTCCTTTTCGACTGCGGAAGAAAATACAAAATAATCATCCAGTTTGCTGGTATCAAAATAAACATTTCCACCAGCCTGATAAGCATATCCCTTTTCGAGGAGTACCTCGATCATGTGAATAAATTCCGGAATGCAATGGGTCGCAGGTTCTACCACATCCGCTTTTTTAATATTTAATTTCCGGCAGTCCTCAAAAAATGCATCTGCATAAAATTTGGCCACTTCCATAACGGTCTTGTGCTCCCGTCTGGCACCTTTTAACATCTTGTCTTCCCCGGTATCCGCATCGGAAGAAAGGTGTCCCACGTCCGTGATATTCATGACACGCTTTACATCATAACCCACATAGGAAAGTCCCCGCACAAGAATATCCTCCATGATATAGGTACGCAGATTCCCGATATGTGCAAAATGATAAACGGTCGGTCCGCAGGTATACATTTTAATTTTGCCATCTTCGTGCGGTATCACTGTCTCAATCTTTCTTGTCAGTGTATTGTAAAAGCGAAATTGATTCTCCATTGTGTCTGTCCTTCCATCTGTTTCTTCTTATATATTTTAAGTGTACAATATTTTCCGGCAAAAGTCACGTCTTATCTATGATCTGCTGCAACCGGAACATCCTGCACATTTATTTTCGCCTCCGACCGCTATACTGCTCTCATAAAATCCGTTCAGCATACAGATTGCCTGCGCCGAAATTCCTTCTTCGGTTCCGGTAAACCCAAGTCCTTCTTCCGTCGTTGCCTTGATATTGATCTGATCTTTTGCAATGCCGAGTGTCTTTGCAATATTTTCCTCCATCTGCGCAATATACGGACGCAGCTTTGGCTTCTGTGCAATCACTGTCGCATCAATATTTTCTACCACATAACCATTCTTTTCCAGTAAAAGACGCACATGCTCCAGCAGTTTCATGCTGGAAATCCCCTTATATTGCGGATCGGTATCCGGGAAATGTTTCCCGATATCTCCAAGTGCCGCAGCACCAAGCAGTGCATCCATGATTGCATGCACTAACACATCCGCATCCGAATGTCCGAGCAGCCCAAGTGTATGCGGAATTTCCACGCCTCCGAGAATTAATGGACGTCCCTCCACCAGTTTGTGTACATCATAACCCATTCCTACACGCATTTTTCTTCTCCTGTCTTTTTTATGATGTTGCTGATTCCAGGTTCCCCTGCAAACAGTTCCCTTATAAATTCTTATTATAACATGCCACCAGACAAAAGCCTGATGACCTGCGCAGGCGTCAGCCTGTTTCATTATAACACAAATTCGGGGGCTGTATCAAACAGTCCCCGAATGAAGTATAAATCAATGTTCAACTATGCAAGTGCTGCTGTAATGATTGCCATGGAGTATACTTCTGATGCATTGCATCCACGGGACAGATCATTGATTGGTGCATTCAGACCTAACAGGATCGGGCCATAAGCTTCGAAATTGCCAAGTCTCTGTGCAATCTTGTATCCGATATTTCCGGCATTGATATCCGGGAAAATAAAGGTGTTTGCATGTCCAGCAACTGGAGAATCCGGGCATTTTGTTCTTGCGACTCTCGGTGATACCGCTGCATCAAACTGTAATTCTCCTTCGATTGGAAGATCCGGGTATTTCTCATGTGCCTTATGTGCCGCATTGCGCATCTTGTCTACGTCCTCGCCCTTTCCGGAACCAAGTGTAGAGTAGCTTAAGAATGCAACCTTCGGATCTACACCGAAAATTCTTGCACAGGCAGCAGACTCACCAGCGATCTCTACGAGCTCATCCTCGGTCGGATGGATGTTGATCGCACAGTCAGACATTGCAAGAACCTCGTTCTCACCTGTTGCAGACGGACGAACCAGAATGAAGCAGGAAGATACGATGCTGTTGCCAGGTTTTGTCTTAATCAGCTGAAGTGCCGGACGAACGGTGTCTGCTGTAGAGTATGTAGCTCCACCAAGCAGTGAATCCGCAATGCCCATCTTTACAAGCATAGTACCAAAGTAATTTGCCTGGGAAAGAATTCCTCTTGCCTGCTCCGGTGTTACTCCCTTACTCTTTCTTAATTCACAGAACAGATCTACCATCTCATCCATACGGTCAAATTTCTTTGGATCAATGATCTCTGCTCCACGGATATTAAAACCGCTCTCCTCTGCAGCCTTTTCAATTTCATCCGGATCACCTACAAGGATTGGATGTAAGAAATTGCTTGCAAGTAGACGGGAAGATGCCTCAAGAATACGAGGATCGCTTCCTTCTGTGAATACAATTTTCTTCGGGCTTTTCTTTAATACTTCAATCAGTTGTCCAAAACCAAACATAATAAATCTCCTTTATCTATACTTAATTTTATTATTAGCTACCACTAATTGTATACTCGTTATTCATGAAATTCAATGCATTTACGTGTTCTAAAATGAGAACATTTTGCACAAAAAGAGACCCCATGCTGATTCTCCATGGGGTCTCCTGTAAAATGAAGGATTT
>DLQV01000207.1:0-303 GCA_002474415.1 Lachnospiraceae bacterium UBA7598 | reverse complement strand
TACTGAATTGCCTTAAATGCCTCATCCAGATCCTCGATGATATCATCGATATTCTCTGTACCGATAGAAAGACGAATCGTGTTTGGCTTGATTCCCTGATCTAAAAGTTCTGCCTCATTGCACTCGGAATGTGTGGTGCTTGCCGGATGAATAGCAAGAGACTTCACATCTGCTACGTTTGCAAGCAGTGAGAACAGCTCAAGGTTATCGATAAATTCCTGTGCTTTCTTGGCACCACCCTTGATCTCAAATGTAAAGATAGAACCGCCACCATTCGGGAAATACTTCTTGTACAGTGCCTGC
>DLQV01000026.1:13452-16406 GCA_002474415.1 Lachnospiraceae bacterium UBA7598 | reverse complement strand
TCAAACAATGTCGTATCTGTACCTGTCTCAAAAAAAGCACGCAGCATACTCATATTCAATGTCTTTCCAAAGCGGCGGGGACGGGTAAAAAGAGTTACTTCGCCTCCGGTTTCCACCAGTTGTTCTATAAGCTTTGTTTTATCCACGTAATAAAATCCATTCTTCCGGATTTTCTCAAAACTGTCAATTCCAACCGGTAATTTTAAACGGTTTGCCATAGAAACCTCCCCTTCTTTTCCACAAAAAATAAGCTATGAATAGTATAACCTATCCACAGCTTATTGAAAAGTTAATTGTTTTTTCTACAACAATCCCACCAGTTCTCCCATATTCCGGATCACCGCATCTGCCCCGGCATTTTTGCCCTCTTTGATGTCGGAAATGGTCTGCCTGCATGCCCCACGGCATCCGGGGAAAACCATGCATCCGGTACATAACCGTTTTCTTTTGCCTTTGGCACAACAATTGCCATCATTTTATCGGTGTATCCGGTTGTGGAACCGATTGCGATGCCACGCTTATGCAGTTCTTCCATGGTCGGTTCAATGCCAAAATGCTTAAATACTTCTACAAATGCCTGCACCGGTGCAAAACATCCATAGTCAACAGTTGTTCCTGCCCAGTCAAAAATGACTGCATCAAATTTATTGTTCATTTCTATTGTAAAATCGCATTTATTCCCTTTAGAAAAGCAGAAGTTTATAAGTTGTTTCGAATTTTCATAAACTCTTTAGCATGTCGTCACAACCTGTTCATAATGCACTGGTAATATAAAACCATCAAAACAAAAGGAGCTGTTGTATTTTAACAGAACGGTGTTGGGGTGCTTTCAGTTCCGACTAAAAACAATTCGCGAAAGCGATTTCTCTTATAGATCCGCCACAGAAAAAATTCTCCTCCCGCTGTGGCGGAATTTTTTATGTTTTAGAACAATCCGCGCAGTACATCCACGCACCCGTCAATTCCAAATCTTCCGCTGTCTAAAACGAGATCATACTCTTTCAGATTATCCCAGCGGCGGTCCGTATTGGCATGATAATAATTTGCACGCTTACGGTCAAATTTACGACGCACGGCATCCACTTCGGAAGCCGGAATGTTGTATTCTTCCATAATCCGTTTCTTTTTCGCCTCTTCATCCGAACAATGGATAAATACAGAGACCACACCATCTTTATCCTTTAAGGCTTCCGATGCACAGTGCCCCAGAAAAATGGCCGGATGATTGGCTGCAAGCCGGCGGATCACCTGCTGCTCCGCAACGTAAATATGTCCCTCACGGCTTAACATGTCCGGACTGCCTGCCGCGGTCTGCGACATCATATAGATGGAGTACAGGAAACTGTTCGTGACGGTCTCCTCATAACGCTCAATACTTTCCACCGGAATGTCTTTTTCTTTGGACACTTCCTGTAAAATCTCCGGACCATAGCAGGCAATGCCTGTCTGTTCGGAGAGCCGGCGGGCAATCTGTGTACCGCCGCTTCCATACTCTCTCTCAATCGTAATATATCTGCAATTCATGCTGCTACCTCCTGTACTTATTTTTGACATCATGACGCCTGATCAAACTGGCTGTTGTACAGCTCCGCATAAAAACCGCCTTTTTGCATTAACTCTTCGTGGTTTCCGCTCTCAATAATATCGCCATCCTTTAACACAAGAATGAGATCTGCATCCCGGATCGTGGAAAGCCGGTGCGCAATGACAAATGATGTCCGGTTTTCCATCAGTTTGTCCATGGCATTCTGGATCTGCAGTTCCGTGCGGGTATCTACCGAAGACGTTGCCTCGTCGAGAATCAGCATCGGCTTGTCCGCGATCATGGCACGGGCGATCGTCAACTGCTGCTTTTGTCCCTGCGACAGATTGACCTGATCATTGAGCACCGTATCGTATCCCTGCGGCAGCGTGTGGATGAAGTGATCCAGTCCGACCGCCTTACATGCCTCTTTCATTTTTTCCTCGGATGCATCCGGTGTACAGTAGATCAGATTTTCACGTACAGTTCCCTCAAACAGCCACGTATCCTGCAATACCATACAAAACTGTTCATGTACGGCCTCCCTTTTCATATCTTGGGTCGGCACACCGTCGATACAGATCGTTCCGTCCTGAACCTCATGGAACCGCATGAGCAGATTGACCAGCGTGGATTTACCGGCACCGGTCGGCCCTACAATTGCAATCTTCTGTCCCGGCTTTGCCTCTGCGGAAAAATCGTGAATGATCACACGGTCGGAATCCTCATAGCTGAATTTTACATGTTCAAAGGTTACTTCCCCTTTGACGGAATCCAGTTTCTCCAGCTTTCCGTTCTCATCTTCCATCTCTTCTGCCTCAAGGAATTCAAATACACGCTCTCCGGCAGCTCCTGCGGACTGCAGCGACTGCACTGCCTGCGCAATCTGTGCCAGCGGCTGGGTAAAATAACGCACATACATCATAAAGGCAACGATCACGCCAAAACTGATCTTTCCTTTAAGTGCCATGGCTCCACCGACCACGCAGACTGCAACATATCCAAGATTTCCGATAAATGTCATGATCGGCATCATCAGACCGGACAGACACTGTGCCTTAAATCCACTGTCGCGGAGTTTTGCGTTCATGTCATCAAACGTCTTTTGTGCCTCTTTTTCTCCATTATACGCCTTTACCACAGTATGACCAGCATAAATTTCTTCGATGTGACCATTAATTTCACCGAGGTGCCTCTGCTGGCGTGCAAAGTATTTCTGGCTCTTTCCCATAATTGCAAACATAATGACAAAACCAATCAGGCTGGCACCAACTGCGGTCAGTGTCATCCAGCCATTTGTCTTTAACATCATAACAAAACTTCCGAGAAACAGGATCAAAGCAGAGATCAGGTTTCCGATGCTCTGGTTTAGCGACTGCCCGATCATATCCACATCATTGGTCACGCGGGAGAGCACATCTCCGGTCGTGGT
>DLQV01000026.1:12850-13413 GCA_002474415.1 Lachnospiraceae bacterium UBA7598 | reverse complement strand
CGGTTGTAAAACCACATTGGCAGGCGGTTGATCTTGTGGGAAATATCGGAGCGCAGACTCTGGGAAACGCGCTGTGTGACGGTCGCCATGCTCCAGCCTTGAACCGCGGAAAGCACATAACTTAACGCATACAGACATACGAGCAGCAAGCCGATCTGCATCACTTTATCCATATCAATGGATGGCTTGATCAGTGCATAAACGGACTTAGGCAGTTGATCCATTGCTTTTAATGCACTGTCCGTATCGCTCTGGTCCACACCGGACATCAGATCAAGCATCGCACGCTGATCTTCCCCTGTAATTGTCTTTTTGTCAATGGTAATGTCGGTATAAAGCGCGGACAGTACAGAATCTGGCAGTTTTTTTAACGCCTTTTGCATGGCATCTGTATCCTTCTGATCGACACTGCCAAGCAGTTTCATCGTTTTCATCTGGTCTTCCGCAGAAATGCTTACGTCGTTGACCGTAATCTCCGGCTTCATGTTTTGTGGATCTGCCATATTTTTTGCAATGGCAGCCATCACGATCTGCATATTTTCCGATAAGTTATCCGACATTGC
>DLQV01000026.1:0-12733 GCA_002474415.1 Lachnospiraceae bacterium UBA7598 | reverse complement strand
GGTCCCGCCAGTGTACAAACGGTTCCCACCGTAGCACAGATAATAGCGATAATAATGATTGCCAGATACCTTTTGCAGTAGCCGAGCAGCTTTTTCCACGTACCGATGAAATCTTTCGGTTTTTCTCCACCGCCCATCGAACGTCTTCCCATCGGACCTCTTGCGGCCGGACGGTTCTGTTTCACTTGTCCCATTTTATATTCGTTCTGTTCCATTACGCAAGTTCCTCCTTTGAAAGCTGTGAAAGCGCGATCTGCTGGTAAACCTCGCAATTTTGCATCAGTTCCTCATGCCGTCCCATTCCGGCAATTTTTCCGTCTTCCAACACAATAATACGGTCCGCATCCCTGATCGTTCCGATACGCTGTGCCACGATAATGCGTGTGCTGTCTTTGCACTCTTTTGCAAGCGTCTGCCGCAAAATCCGGTCTGTCTTATAATCCAGTGCGGAAAACGAATCATCAAAAATGAGAATCTCCGGTTTTCTTGCAATTGCACGTGCAATCGAAAGGCGCTGCTTTTGTCCTCCGGAGAAATTTGCTCCACCCTGTGCCACATAGGCATCACAGCCGTCCTCAAGACCATCCACAAACTCACTTGCCTGTGCAATCGCAACTGCGCTGTTTACTTCATCCCCGGAAGCCGGATCTTTTCCATTGTCTCCGTATGCCACATTCGAGCGGATCGTTCCGGTAAAAAGTGTTGCTTTCTGAGATACATATCCGATCTTGTTGCGCAGATCTTTCTGTGTGTAGTCCCGCACATTGACACCATCTACCAGCACTTCCCCCTCCGTTGTGTCGTAAAACCGCGGAATCAGATTAATGACGGTACTCTTTCCGCAGCCGGTTGCCCCGATCAGTGCAACCGTTTCACCCTTTTTGGCGGTAAAGGAAATATTCTGCAGCACATCACCGTCGGCATCCGGATAGCGGAACGAAACATTTTTAAATTCCACTTCTCCCTCAACACCGCTCTTTCCCTCCGAACGTGTGCCGTCCTCGATGGAAGGCTCGGTATCCAGTACCTCGCGGATACGGTTGGCAGCTACAGAAGCTCTTGGCAGGATCATAAAGATCATAACCAGCATCATAAACGACATGACAACCTGAATCGCATACTGTGAAAATACCATCATATCGGAAAACAACTGGATCTTGTCCGCCATTCCCACACCATTGATCAGCACCGCGCCGATCCAGTAGATGGCAAGCGTAAGTCCGCTCATAACAAGCTGGATGCTCGGCAGCATAAACGCCATCGTCCGCTGTGCAAACAGGTTGGTTCCGGTCAGTGCATCGTTGGCATGTTCAAATTTATTCTCCTGATAATTTTCCGCATTGTACGCACGTACAACCGAAAGTCCGGTCAGGTTTTCGCGGGTGACGCGGTTTAAATCATCCGTCAGGAACTGGATCTTTTTAAACTTTGGTGTCACAAGCATCAGGCAGGTTCCCACAATCACAAGCAGAATCACAACGGCAATTCCGGTCGTGAGTGTCCACTCCCACTGTTTGTTGGAGATTTTACAGATTGCCCACACCGCCATGATCGGCGCTTTGATGAGCATCTGCAGTCCCATCACGATCAGCATCTGGATCTGTGTCACATCATTGGTGGAACGTGTGATCAGGCTCGCTGTTGAAAAATGTCCGATTTCTTCCATAGAAAAAGACTGCACTTTATGAAACAGTTTTTCACGCAGCGTTGCGGCAAATCCAGTGGCGATATTTGCCGCACAGACTGCCGTGGCAATTGCTGCCACCAGACTTCCCAGTGCGCAGGCAAGCATCTTGCATCCGGCGGTGAGGATCTCGCTCATCGTACTTCCCTCGGTCTGCACCAGCCGGGTGATATCTGCCATGTAATCCGGCATCGTCAGATCCAGCCACACCTGCAGCACGATAAAGACCATTGCAAGCGCTGCAAGTCCCCACTCTTCTTTCTTAAGATTTTTGAATAGTTTTATCATCTGCTCTTCACTCCTTTAATTTCCTAACCCATTTCTAACGTAGTTAGATATTTATTTTAAAATAAAACAGGCATACCACCTGTATTATTTATCCCAAAATGCAATTTTCGGAGGTGACACGATCTGGCGGATCTCATTGTTGATCTCAATGTATTCCAGCAGCCGTTCTTCCCCGACCGTATCAATGATTTTTCCCATCTGCTCCTGGATTTCTTTCCATGCCTCTTTTATCATTTCTGTTCCCATATCGGTCAGGCTCACAATCGTCACACGCGCATCCAGCGGATTTTTTTCTTTTATGATCAGTCCCTTGGACTCCATTTTTCGCAAAAGTACTGCCACCCTGGCCGTGCTGATTCCAAGCGTATCACTGATTTTTCCTGCTGTGACAGGTTTCTTTTCCATATACAAAAGCCGGAGCACTGCCCCGATTCCCGCCTGTGTCTCATCCATGTGATGAAAAAATTCCCGCGGATGGGATTCCCGCATTTTCTGAAAGATCCGATGGATCTGTTCCTGTGTTGCCATAACTGCCTCCCTGTAATTGCTAACTGGGTTAGATTATAGTGCCAAAAAAAACAAAGGTCAATAAAAAATCTCTAAATTTTTTATGACCTTTGCTCCAGGTATTATTTTTTCAGCGTCTTTGCCAGCATTTCCTCCAGTTTTTTCCGGTCAATTGGTTTCGACATATGTCCGTTCATGCCACTTGCGAGCGAACGCTTCACATCCTCGTCAAAAGCATTGGCACTCATTGCAAAAATCGGAATGGTTTTACAGTCCTCCCGTGGAAGTCTGCGAATTTCACGCGTTGCTTCAAGTCCATCCATCACCGGCATCATGATATCCATCAGAATCAGATCATAGTAGCCCGGCGCAGACGCCTGCACACACGCAACCGCTTTCTGCCCGTCAGAAGCCTCTTCCACAACTATGCCGTAATCTTCCAGAAATGTGCGGATGATCTCCATATTCAGACTGTTATCCTCCACAACAAGCACGCGTTTTCCTTTGAAATCAACGGTATCCACCACACATTCTTCCGTGCTGCCACTTTCTTCCACCGGATCGAACTCCACAGAAAATGAAAAAGTACTTCCCTGTCCGGCTTCACTCTCCAGCATAATCTCCGAATCCATCATGTGAAGCAGACTTCTACATATAGAAAGCCCCAGACCGGTTCCCTGTCTTCGCGCCACCGCCGAATCATCGGCCTGCTCAAACTGCTGGAAGATCAACTGCTGCTTTTCCTTTGCAATTCCAATGCCGTCATCCTCGACGGAGAAAAACAGTCTGGAACGACCGGCTGTTCCCTCCGTCTCTTGTATGGTCAGACACACATGCCCACCCGGATTTGAATATTTTATGGCATTACTAAGCAGATTGACAAGCACCTGGTTCACACGAAGCTCATCGCAGATAAACCAGTCATGCAACAACTCAATCTGCTGGCGGAAATGAATATTTTTCTCCGCAACTTTTGACTCCATCAACGCTCCGAGATTCTCCGCAAGTTTCCGCAGATTGCATTTTCCGTATACGAGACGCATCTTACCGCTTTCAATCTTGGACATATCGAGGATGTCGTTCAAAAGCCCCAGCAGATAATTGGACGAACTTTTTATTTTATTCAGGCACTCCGTCCGCTTTTCCTCGCTCTGCTCTTCCCGGAGTGCAATCTCCGTCATACCGATAATTCCGTTCATCGGGGTGCGGATCTCATGCGACATGCGGGCAAGAAACTCCGATTTTGCCTGCGCCGACTGGTCGTGTCGGTACTGGTTGATCCTGTTCTGGATAATTGCACAGATCTCATCCAGGTGCTTTTTATCCTGTTCATCGGAAAGCTGCGCTTTGTCCAGACCAAAAAGCAGTATACTTCCGGAATACTGTCCGTTATCTCTCATGTGATAGACCGCACCGGTTCTTCCCTCGAGAAATGCCCCAAGCGTAGGATCTGCTTTGTCTTTTTCTGTAATTTCCAGAAGCTGTCTTGTCTTTTTGTTCTCAATAAATTTTCGGAAATCCGAGCCGCTGCAGTGGATAATGCCATCCCACTCCTCATAACACGGCGTTTTTTTCCAGCAGTAAGCAAGCGTATTGACCAGATATTCCCTGTTAAACTGTGTGACAACCAGATTGTTTATATGGTATGTCTCCCGCAGTTTCCAAACCAGAATATCCAGTACGACATGGAATTTTCCACCCCTGTCAAACATATTAAGCGCCAGCGAAGACAGACTTGTATTTCGCAGGCGGTCATAGGAGTCAATCCCGCGAAGTGTTTTTTCCACGGAAATCTGCTTTTCCGCAGGGGAAAGATTTCCATAAACCACGGTGTCATCCATTTTCTTTTTCGCATTTTCCAGTGCTGCTTTGACACAGGAAACGCTTTCCTGTATGGCATCATCCGGTGTCACGTTTACAATTCCGCACCGGAAATTGAGCGCCATGTAATTTTCATCGATAACCTGTGCAAAATCCCTGCGCACCTGATCCATGATCTGTGCCGCCTGCGTTTCCCCGCGGTTCGGCATCCACACCAGAAACTGATCCGCACCCGCACGCACATAAACCGCATCGTTCCAGCCATTTTCCTTACACCGTCTTACCATCGCCTGTGCAAACTGCTCAAGGAGCAGATCTCCAAATAACAGACCATACTGTTCATTGATACGCGAAAATGCCTCGATATCTGCCAGAATCATCACACCCTGCGGATGTTTGCTCCAAATGGTCTGCAACACATCCCTGCCGGGCTCTAACCGGTAAAATCCGGTAGTAAAATCGTAAATCTGTTCATTTTTCTGTGCTTCCTCCAAAAGTTTGCGCTGCTGGATATTGTGAATACAGCCGACTATCCGGTTGTCCTCTTCGTTCTCATCCCGTATGACTTTTGCAGTCATTTCCACCCATACATACGTATCCTGTCCGGTCGCACGTAACCGGAATTCCATATATAGTTTTCCGGTATCCTTTTCTTTAAATTTCCGGCATACTGCTTCCCGGTCTTCCGGGTAAATACATTCGTTGTCCAGAAATTCGGGACATTCTTTGCAATCCCAGATTCCGTCAAACTGCCTGCTGTTTACGATCTCAAGAAGCTGCTCCCTATAACGGTAGGTAAAAAAGATATCCTGTGAACTTTCCACGGCAAGCCGGTACCGCTCTTTTTCCTCAAGCAGCAGATCCTGCGTCTGTTTCTCTGTATCTGTCAGATTTTCAATTACATCATGAAGCTCATCGATCTCAAGAATATCCGAATCCCGGAAATCATGAATCCCGCATACTCCGGCGCGCACGCTCTCCATCAGCCGGTAGACCGGATTCGTCACATACCGTACAAGAATCATCACCACAACAGCAGCAAGCACGGTACTTCCGATAATTGCAATCAGCATTTTTGTATACACGCGTTCGCCAAGTCCATACACCGAATCTCCGGTCACAAAACCGCACACCGCCCACTTCGTATCACTGTACGGGACATTGGTGCTGTAAAGATTTAACGGCATGGTGATAGCATAGATATCCTGTTTTCCGACCTTTGCCCCCTCAACTTTATACAGTTGCGAATGCGACACTTTTTCAAATTTCAGGTTCTCTTTTTTCCTGTACACCGCATCATATAGCGCACCTTTTCCGACAAGTGCCTCAAAACAGCCGTCTCCCTGATCGATCATAAGTGCATATCCGGCATTTAACCCGCTGTCGAGATCTTTCACCGAAAAATAACTGTTCAGATAACTGACCGAAATTTCCACACCGAGAATACCGTAAATTGTACCGTCATAGGCCAGCGGCACTGAATAGGTAATCATCTGGTGGCTGTCCATATAATGATCTTCAAGAATAAACGGTTTTGACCAGTAACCCAGATCCTCCATCCTGCTGTTTGTATACTCCAGTGCGGCAACATATGGTTTATAAAAAAAGTCGTCTGAAGCCCGCTTGCCCTCGCCCTTAAACTTAAAATCGGTTGCCCATGCGCTGTCCAGCGAAATCGACATTTCATGTGCCAGTTCCTTGTCTCCGCGCTCCATGAGAAGGTCGGTATTGGATGCCGTCTTCGTCTGTGGATCGGAATCCCGGACAAAAAAACCTTTGTATTCTGCCCCGGCACGCACCGGCTTTTTGTTTGCCAGTATCAGAAATGTACCGGAAGTCTCGTTGTACTGCAGATTATCTACCATTCCCGGAAAAATCTCCTCAAGATATTCCTGCTGGTATTCCTGCGAACCTAAAAACGTCTGCACATCGATCTGATGCTTTTTAAGCACCCCGGAAAGGTCATCCGACAATGCGTCACTGACCTTGTATATGGAACGCCACTTTTCCACCATGTCATTTTCGAGGATCACCTCACAGTTTTCTACCATATGGCTGTCCATCCGGATGGTATTATCCTCAAGGCTTGCCTTGAGTCCGCTCGATACGAGTGTAAAAAACGGCAGGACTCCCTGTATCACAACCATAAGCAGGATCGGTGCCAAAATAATTCTTAATAGTGCCTTTTTTCTTTTTCCCACGGCATTCCTNNATTCCTTTCTTCATTCTTACTCATTTGCCTGGATTGCATTGTTCAGTGCATTACAGAAATCCTTATACCAGCTGTCAAATGCCTCTTGTGAAATGTATTTTTTTACTGCCTCTTCTCTCGAAACCCCATTCTTTACGGCTTCATCGATTGCTTCTTTATCTTCCTTCGCTTTATCTGAAAGGTTAAACTCCAGCACATTGCGGGCACTGTATCCATTTTCAAAACTTTTTGTTGTATAAAATTTCGTATTCTTAAAATTTGTCAGCACCGACTCAAGACAACGGTACGCTTTTTCATTCATGTCAATGTTTTGTTCTTTTATTACTGCATCAAGCGCTTCCATGCTGTTTGCCTCTTTTAAGACAGGCATATAGCCGGATTCACATACAAACCGCAGATTCTGTTCTTTCTGCGTGAACCATTTGAGAAAAACAGACGCTGCATATTCATGTTTTTCATCCGATTTTGTGACCGCCATACCGGCTCCCTGCTGCACTTTATAGTTTTCGCCGCCTTCCATGACCGGAGCATCCATCACAATAAAGTCAATCGGATAATTTTCCGTTCCGTTCTCAACGCTGTCCGGGAAATAAAAAGAGGATGAGGTGGAACCGGTGTAAGCGAGAATATCGCCTGTCTTTACGTCATCCGAACGGAATTTTCCGTACGCGCTGAAATAGCCTTTGACATATGGAACATAGTAGTCTTCCCACAGACGGTAAATGAAATCTTTATCGGTATGAAGCGTTACCTTTCCGTCGTTCACTTCAAAAATCTCTTTTCCCATCTGTTTCATGCCAATAACAAAATAATTTCCCATGGCATCCCTGCCATAAAATGCTTTTCCGTCATCCGGCACATCCGGTGTTTTTGCATCCGTCCAGTCATAATATTTTTCCGCGACTTTTATGACCCCTTCGATTGTTTTCAAATCATCCAGCGACACACCGGTCTCTTCTGCAAACGGTTCCCAATCCGTTTTATTGATCATCATAATCTCCGTAGATTTTGCGACCGGAAGCAGATACAGCGCTCCGTCCTCGTGAAAATATCCTTCCTGCACATAAGAATCCACATATTCCGACAGTTCTTTCTTCGTAAAATACCCGGTCAGATCAACAAGTTTTCCCTTTTTCTGCACCGAATAGGCGGTATCCGCATAGGACGAAAAAATATCCGGAAGATCTTCCGCGCCCACGTCTTTGTTGAGTGCACCCGTAACCGCTTTTTCCAGATCCGATACGGAACCCTGGCTGTATCCCTCCACGTAGATGCCCTGATCCTTGCCAACGGTTGCATTAAACTCTTCCACCAGTGCATCAAACGTTGCCTGCTGGGTTCCGTTATAATAGTGCCATACCGTAAGGGATACCGGCTGATTGGGATCAAGTCTGACAGTTTTTCCCTCTTTTTTCTGTGCCAAACCGCATCCTGTCAGCATAGCTCCCAACATAACAAGCGCCAGTGCCTGTGCTACTATTCTTTTTTTCATAATCTGACTCCTCACTCAGGCGGAAACATATTGTACGCCCTTTTCTCTATTGCATCCCCATGTTTTCTTTTATTATTGTACCACAAAACAAAAGAAGAAATAGCCACAATTTCAAATTATGCCATACTCTAATCGATTACCTGAAATTCAGGCAATAAATAATTTATGGGGTCTGTTATAACCTGAATCTATGGAGAAATGCATCATTTATGTATTATACAGATTTATTTTTTCCTGCTATAATCAAGGCAATTACAATAATTTTAAACGAAAGACGGTATTAAAATGAAAATTTCTGACGCATGTAATCATAAAAAAAGCTTATCTTTTGAGATATTTCCTCCGAAAAAGGACAGTGAACTGAAAAATATTGATGCGACGCTCGAAGTGCTGTGCGAACTGCAGCCCGATTTTATCAGCGTGACGTTTGGCGCGGGCGGCAGCTCGAACTGTAACCGCACGATTGAACTTGCCAAAAAGATCAAGCAGAACTACCACGTGGAGCCGGTCGTACACCTGACCTGCCTGCATTATAATCGCGCGGAAATCGATGAATTTGCCAAAATCCTTACCGCAGAAGGCATCCAGAATGTGCTGGCGCTGCGCGGAGACCGAAATCCGGACCTCACAGAAAAGGATGATTTTAAACATGCATCCGATCTCATTTCCTATCTGAAACCGAAGGGGGAGTTCTGCTTCTTAGGCGCCTGCTACCCGGAATGTCATCCGGAATCTGCCAATAAGATTGAAGAAATCCATCACTTAAAGGAAAAGGTATATGCAGGAGCGGAAGTGCTGCTTTCCCAGTTGTTTTTTGACAACACACAATTTTACCGTTTTGTGGAAGACTGCCGGATCGCAGATATCAATGTGCCAATCGTTCCGGGCATCATGCCGGTTATCAATGCCGCGCAGATCAAGCGCATGATTACGATGTGCGGAGCTTCTTTCCCGGAGCGTTTTCAGAAGATCATTCATAAATTTGAAGATAACAAAGCAGCTTTATTTGATGCGGGTATGTCGTATGCGTTAAGCCAGATCATTGATCTGCTGGCAAACGATACTGACGGAATTCATCTGTATACAATGAACAATCCTGTGGTTGCCCGCAGAATCTGTGAGGGAATTCAACATATTATATAACCAGAAAGCACTGCATTTATTTTACCCAATCAATACTTTTTTGCCATCAAATGCAAACCCGTAATGCCGGATATTTTCTTTCTTCACACCACGTGCAATCAATTCCGCGTCATAATTTTTGTTTTCAATCTGGTCAAGTGCACACTGCACCGTCTCTTCCAGATTTTTTTCCCGGCTGCTGTTATACACTTTAAACTCCAGAATGATTGCCGGATATTTTTTATATTGCGCTTTTCTCGGAATCATCATGACATCATAACGTCCAAAACCGCTTTCGCGATTTGATTTTATTTCATAAATATCCGCCTGGTCTGCCATAAGTCCCAGCACAAATCCATGATAAAACCGCTCCGGTTCCGTATCACTTCCGGAAGTGCTTCCAACATCAAAATAACTGAATGTTGCCATGGAAATCTTATTCATGTAATAATTCATTGCTTCCACGTCTCCCTGAAGCAGTGCTTTTACAAATCCATTATAATTGGATAGCGAACACTCAAACCAGCCTTTAAACATATTGGAAAACATACTCACAGTTTCAAGATTTGTGATCGACAGAGTGTACCACGGCTCACGCGTCATTCCTTTGTATTCCACATGCTCTGCTTTCAGATATCCCCCCGCCAGAAGCAGGCTCCATACCGCATTTTCATTCTGCTCCAGTTGTTCAAAAACAATCTGTTCGTCTATATTTACCGTTATTGTTTTTCCATCCAGAAGCGTTTCCATCATGGTTTTCATTTCACCGGAAGCTTTCTGCAATAACTGATTGATCAGACGATTGGAACTGGTAGCCGCCCAATATGGATACAATTGTTTTTTTGCAAGATAATTGGTGATGGACCATGGATTGTAAATATCCGTATGGGAACCAAACGTAAAACCGTCATACCAGCGCTTTACTTCTTCCTTATGATCTGTTAATTGAAACGCCTCAAGTGCGGCAAACACTTCTGCCTCCGTAAATCCAAAACTCACAGCATACTGGTCAGAAGTCGTTGTAACAACATTCAGATTATTCAGATCCGAAAACATGGACTCTTTGGATACTCTTGTAATCCCTGTCATGACCGCACGCTCCATACAGGCATTTGTCTTAAATGTCGCATTAAACAGATTTCGCAAAAAGGAAGTCATTTCTTCCCAGTAACCGGAAACATACGCTTCCTGCATCGGTGTATCGTATTCATCCAGTAAGATAATTACTTTTTTCCCATATGCATGCTCTAAATATCTACACAAATAATTAAGGCTGTCACACGCCGTAATATCATCCATTTCCGCCATCTCTGTCAGAATGTGCCGGTATGCCATTTTTTCGGATTCCATAAGTTTTTCATTTTCAAGCAGATATTCATAATCCTGATACAGACTTACAATCCGGGATTTGACCTGCTTTTTGGCATCCGATATATTATCCGCCTTTACCGATGCAAAACTCAGATATAAAACAGGATATGTGCCCTGAATCTGCCGGTACCCGGAATCCTTCCAGATATCCAGCCCTTCAAACAAATCTCCCCTGTCTGCATATTTATTGGAAAAAAAGCAGTTGAGCATACTCATATTAAGTGTTTTGCCAAAACGTCTTGGGCGTGTGATCAGCGTAACATCGTCCCTGCAGTCCCACCACTGCCGTATGAAATCTGTCTTATCAATGTAAAAGCACTGACTTTCCCTTAATGCTGCAAAATCCTGTTTGCCAATACCAATCTGTTTTTGCATAGTTCTACCCGCTTTCCGCTGTTTTGTGCGTTTCATTACCTATTATCCATAATAACAGATCGCTTTTTAAAATACTACCATGCAATTATTTCCCTAATAATGCATACGGATTACCAATCCATTTCTATTCTCCCGGAAACCACAGTATGAGCTGATACACCGCTTCTTTTTGATTTACCACGCATTCTCCATGCATTTTGCGCATCATATTTTTAATACTCTGAATACCAATTCCGGTACTTTCTACTGGATTTCCTTCTGGTGCGATTATATTTTCAAAACAAAATCCAATGCGGTCGTTTGCCTGCTGCTCAAATATGTGAACCGGCTCCTTCCGGTCAGCATATTTTAAAATATTCGAAGCAATATTATCCATAATCCGTGACATATATGCATCCGATATGCAAATCCTCTGTTGCGGCCAGTCCACGGTAAAATCGACCTGCAGGCCATTTTGTTCCAGATAACTGCAAAATTCGGAAAACAAATCATAAAACAGCAATTCACAATTCTGTGGTTCTTCCAATGTAATCTCTTCTGTTCCGGAAACAAGTGAATACTGAAACAGATTATCTGTCAGTTGTTTCAGGTTCCGGGCTTTCTTTTCAATTTTTTCCATATAATGCTGTTGTTTTTCGCTTTCCAGATCCGGGTTCTTTTTCAATATTTCCGTATAAAGCAAAATGGATGTAATCGGAGTCCGCAGGTCATGGGACATTTCTGTGAGCATTTTCTTATTTTCTTTTGAAATTTCTTCTTCCTGCTCCATGACATTTTTCAGTGCCAGACGCATCTCATCAAGATTTCGTGCCAGTTCGGCAATTTCATCTTTTCCCTGCACTTCAACGGGATAATCCAGACTTCCGGATTTTAATATTTCAATTTCATCCCGCAATTTTACGATATAACGCATTTTTCTGCGGATTCCCCATAAAACAAGTACAAGAAATATCAAAAAAGCGATCAATAACTCTATGATCTGCGCATAATGATAAAACTGATAGGTATACATTCCCACAATACTGACTTTTGCACTTCCATCACGAAACCGGACAGAATAATAGGCTTCCCAGTCAAAATCACCGGCACTGATCCGGTCATCCCATACCTCTTCGTCCGGATATGCAGAATCAAATACCTGAATATCATCCTTAAACACCTGCATATAAATAATTTTCTGCTTCTGCACCCACTGGTACAGTTTTTTTGCATCTTTCGAGGCAATGTTATTGTCGGTTACATAATCCTGCAATTTTTCTATGTACTGGCTGTTCTTTCGTTCCCCATAATCCGATTGATACAGATAATTATCAATTAAAAAATCTACTTCACCATTTGCTTTATTGTCATAATAAAACAAATTATGTCCATGAGCTTTTAATTCGCTAGCAACAACTAATTCATATACAGCTCCTAAATTAACACTGCATTCATTATCAATCACTGCCTTTATGTTATATTTATACAAAATATTTGTTAATAGCCCAACATCATTTAAATATAATTTTACTAGATTTTTTCCACTTGATTGAATTAAAGGAAAACTCGGATTAGAAATTGCTTTTACCTCTAAAGCAATCCCTGAATTAATTAAATAGTCAAATTCATCAATATAATTTGAAAATCTTTTTCCTTTTATATTTTCAATATCCTTAAGAACTATTCTCTTTTTCTTATTTTCTAATATTGATGGAATTAAATCATAAATCCTTTTTATTTTCAATTTATGATCTTTATCATATTTAGATGCATCATCCCCATAATAATTATAAATGTCTGTTTGTATTTTACGAACTTCTACTATATTCTTTTTTTCAATAAACGAATTTACTGCATCTGGGAGCCCACCAATTAGTAAATA
>DLQV01000289.1:864-5008 GCA_002474415.1 Lachnospiraceae bacterium UBA7598 | reverse complement strand
ATCGTGTTTTATCTGCCAGTTACTTAGTATATACATATCTTCTGCTCGTTTGCATCGAAAATCATGAAGATCACATATGTAATCGGAAATTCGCCTTACGCTCAGTGAACGTTAATTCATGCTCATTATAACATGACCGAGCGTTAAAAACAAGCGTTAATCGATAAAAAATTTATTTGCATTTGAAAAAAGTACGGATTTTCGGATATGTATAACATTCAGTTTAACACTCGTTAACGCTCGATGCGTGCGTTAAACTGAGCGTTAAACTGACTTTGGCTCATTTTCCAATATATTTTAAGGATAGATTTTCAAAAAACACATCATTTGATGCAAAAAGTAGTGTGCTTCTTAGCCTTCTTATATTTCTGAAAAGCTTTTCGATCTCATCAAGTCCTGTATTTCCTGCCGATTCGGCATCACCTTTAACGCACCCTTTCTCGTCGTGATCAGCGATGCTCCGGCATTTGCAAAACGAAGCAGCTCCAGAAGCTGCTCTTTCGTGAGCTTGTCCACTTCATGCTCCAGCACATAATTCAGTACACAACCGAAAAATGTATCTCCTGCACCAGTTTTCTCCACGGATTTCACATCATAGACTGGTGCTTTTGCCGCTGCATTTCTCGTATAAGCACAGCTTCCGTTTCCGCCGAGTGTGATGCAGATCAGCTGTATCTGCGAATACTTTTCCAAGATTTCCCTTGCTGCCCGGTCATAGTCCGAATGCCCGAACATAAACTCCACCTCATTATCTGAGATTTTCAAAAGATTGCATTTGGAGAAACCGTATTCGATTTCGATTCTTGCATCATCGAGATTGTTCCAGAGAGGTTCCCGCAGATTCGGGTCAAAAGAGAGCATCACTCCGCTTTCTATTGCAGTATCTATGGCAAATCTGGTGGTTTCCCGAACGCCTGTATGGGTCGAGGAAAGTGTGCCAAAGTGAAAAATTTTGGAATCCCGAATCAAATCTGCACGCACTTCCTGCCTGGTCAGCATCATGTCCGCACCCGGATTGCGAATAAAACTGAACTCCCGTTCACCACCGGAAAAGGTATGCACAAAGGCAAGCGTCGTTGGAACACTTGCATCTGCCACCAGTCCGTCTGCACAAATTCCAGCATCTTTTATGGTTTCTGAAAGCTGCCTGCCGAACATATCTGCTCCGACTTTTCCGATGAATGCAGTACGCTTTCCCAACTTAGAAAGCATCGCAAGCACATTACAGGGAGCACCGCCCGGATTCGCTTCCAACAAGGGATTTCCCTGCGGGCTGATTCCGCTTTCGGTAAAATCGATCAGCAGTTCACCCAAAGCTGTTACATCATATCTTTTCACTGCATTTCCCTCACTCTATCGTGTAATCATAAGTCGTCAAGTTTGCGTGCAATGTAATGGAATCATTTCCAAAAGCTCTTGTAATTGTCAGCAGATCATTTGCAGAATCTACCTGAATCGTCCCCTCCAGGGAAAATGCCGGATGGGTATTTCGCAGTGTCATTAGTTTTTTCAATTCCTGTACAACAGGACGTTCCTGCTCTTTTGCCACTTCTTCTTTTGAGTAATAATGGCGGTTGATGTCTCTGCCGTTCTTTGTCTGTTCCATCAGAGCAATATCATTACTTCCGGCAAGCATTCCCACATAATAAACCTGTGGGAGTCCCGGTGCAAAAAATTGTATTGCACGAGCAAGCAGATACGCTTTATCATTATTCCCCAAAGCCGAATAATACGTCGTATTTACCTGATAAATGTCCAGATTATGATAAGCTTCAGAGCTATAGATCTTCTTGACATTTGCCCCCTGGCTGTACATCTGCTCTTTGACCTTTTCAATTTCCTCATCCGGCAACAGGTCTTTTACATCAACAATGCCAATGCCGTCATGCGTGTCCAATGTTGTAAATTGCTTCATGGGACACATTTCCAGCCAATGCTTCAAATATTGTCCGTCATGATTATAGAGAGCATGCAGTGTCAGCACCGGAAGAGCAAAGTCATAGACCCAAAAGCCCTGATCGGAAATTTTCATGGGAATGGTGTAATGTTCGTGGATTTCCGGCAAGATTTCTACATGTTCCTTTTTGACAATATCTTCAATCTCACACAACAATTCCCAAATGTCTGGTTCAATAAAAAAGCAATTGGTGTCCGGCTTTTTTACAGCATAGGCAAATGCATCCAATCGGATGACAGATGCCCCGTGATGACACATGGAAAGAAGCGTATCTTGGATAAATTTCTTTGTCACATCAGTGCGAATATCCAGATCGATCTGTTCTTCGCAGAATGTACACCATACTTTATCATGGCTGCCGTCTGAAAAAGTGACATCCACATATGGTGCTCTCGGTTTCCGCTTATAGATCAAATCTGTCTGCTCCTGCGTAGGTTCTCCGTTTTTCCAGAACTGACTATATCGGATAAACATATCTTTATAGGCTGACGCATCTTTCTTTTCTAAAAAATCCTTGAAATACACAGAGCTTGCTGAAATATGATTGACCATAAAGTCAAACATCAGATAATACTCTTTTCCCAATGCCTCTACAGCTGAAAAGTCGCCGAATTTCTCGTCAACCTTGTCGTAGCACATCGGGGCAAACCCTCTGTCCGCAGAAGAAGGGAAAAAGGGCAGAATATGCACACCGCCAACGGCATTCTGATAGTATTGATTCAGCAGTTTATGCAATTCTTTCAAGTTTTTTCCCATGCTGTCTGCATAAGTAATCAGCATAATCTCATTTTTTAAGTTCATATCTGCACCTCACTCTGTCGTATACAACGTATATGCTTCGCCGGTAACCGTATCCGACAATCCGTATACCACGCTGCTGATGACAGCTTCGCCCTGATTGGCATAGACTTCGATCAATTTGGAATCTACATAGATCTCCAGTTCACAGCCATCCCTGAGTACCGGCGTTTCCGCAGTCAGCCGGTAATTTCCATCTTTGACAAATACAGCAGAGCGATCTGTAAAAAGCTTGTCCTGTTCTCGCCAGATCCGGTATCCGCCAATGCTGATATACTCGCCGTTTTTCAGCGAAGTTTTTACCAGATAGCCGGACTTGCCTGCCTGCTCCGGCGAAGAAATCTCTTTGGTAAAAGCGTTTTGAATATGCGGATGAGGGCGGAAATAAATACGATCATTTTTCACGGAAATCACTCTCGGAATACACATCATGCCGTTCCACTTACCGTCTACTGCCTGCGGCATTCTCATCCATGCAATGACAACACGATTGCCATCTTCATCTGTTGTACTCTGCGGGGCATAGAGATCCAGCCCATAGTCCAAAAACTGATAGTCCTCTGCAAGCTGCATCATTCCGGTCGCTTCATCGAATGTAGAGAACAGACAGATCGCTGCGGAATCATACGCTTTTCCATCGTTCAAAAAAGCCATGGGAGAAAACACGGTGATTTCTTTGCCATCTACTTCGAAATAGTCCGGGCATTCCCACATCCATCCAAAATTCTCCTTTTCCACGTAGCTGAGATACTTCCAATTCTGCAAATCACTGCTCTGATAAATCAGCAGTCTGCCCTTGTTGTCAACAGAACTTCCCAGTACCATATACCACGCATCTTTTCCACGCCATACCTTCGGGTCACGGGTATGCGTCTTGCTGCCGATCTTATCTTCTGCAATGGGGGGAATGATTGTCTTTTTGTCATGAACATTATCAAAAGTCATGCCGTCCATGGAAGAGATCATCATCTGTGCCGAGAGAAACTGATCATTCTTGCAGTGGTTGATGTTCTCCGGATCTTCCTCCAGATAGTTGACACCAGTATAATATAAATACAGCCTTCCGTCCTGCTCCACAGCACTGCCGGAGAAACAACCGCTGCGGTCGTCGGTCTTGGTAGGATACAGGGCGATTCCCTTTTCCTCCCAGTTCACCAGGTCTTTGCTGACAGCGTGTCCCCAGTGCATTCTGCCCCACTGCGGTGCGTAGGGAAAGCACTGGTAAAACAGATGATACTGTCCCTTGTACCAGATAAATCCGTTCGGATCATTGATCCAACAATTCGGGGCTTTGAAATGAATTTTCTGCATAGTATCCTCCTGATTAGAAAAGGCTCTCTTCGGTTTGTGTATCAAAAAAGTGCATTCTGGACGGAACAAAGGCAAAAT
>DLQV01000289.1:217-802 GCA_002474415.1 Lachnospiraceae bacterium UBA7598 | reverse complement strand
AAATCAATGGTATCTCCAGGCTTGCTGATCTCATATTTGGATACTCTCGCCACCGAAGCAGTACCGCCGAAGTTAAAATACAGGTTGTTCTCATTTCCCATAACTTCTACGCTGTCCACCGTTGCCGACATGATATTTTCCTTGTAAAGATCCAGATTCTGCGGATCCAGCTTGATGTCCTCGCCACGAATGCCGAGAATCAGCGCTCCCTGTCTGCCGTTCAGTTTCGATACCACGGACTCCGGCAGCTGCATCTTACTGCCATCGGAGAAAGTCATGGTATTCCCTGCCACCTTTACCTCATAGAAATTCATCTGCGGCGAACCGATAAATCCTGCCACAAACTTATTTGCCGGATGCTCATACAAGTCCATCGGCTTTCCCACCTGTTGGATCACACCGTCTTTCATAATGACAATGCGGTCTGCCATAGTCATTGCCTCCACCTGATCGTGCGTTACATAAATGGTGGTACTGCCCAGCTGACGATGCAGCTTGCTGATCTCACTTCTCATGCTGACTCTCAGCTTAGCATCCAAATTGGAAAGCGGCTCGTCCATGAGAAACAGCTTCTGATCCTTGACA
>DLQV01000289.1:0-138 GCA_002474415.1 Lachnospiraceae bacterium UBA7598 | reverse complement strand
GCGGTTTCCGATAGCGGTATTCCGAAAGTCCCAGAATATCGATTGCCCAGTCCACCTTTTTCTTGATTTCTGCCGCCGGAACCTTCATATTCTTCAAACCATAGGAAATATTCTTTTCCACTGTCATATGCGGATAGG
>DLQV01000013.1:4986-13738 GCA_002474415.1 Lachnospiraceae bacterium UBA7598 | reverse complement strand
CCGGTATTTCCGGTATTTCCATTGCTATTCGACGAATCATTTTTCTCGGAATTTCCGGTTGTGGTATTTTCATCCTGCTGGTTTTCCGGTGTCTGCTGCTCAGACGGAGTCTCATCGGTCTGATTTTCTTCACGCATCTTGTCGTGTTCTTCCTCTTCTTCCTTCTGTTGATTTTTAAAATCATCGGAAAGCTGGGCATAAGGAAGGAAATCAAGCGATGATAAATCCTTGTGGACGGCAGACATGTATCCCTTCCAGATCTGCGCAGGATAAGTACTTCCGCTCAGATTACTGATAGATTTCGGATAATCACAGCCTACCCACACTGCTGTTGTATAATATCTGGTAAATCCACAAAACCATCCGTCTTTGTGATCGTTTGTCGTACCGGTCTTTCCTGCACACGGCATATTGGAAAGTTTCGCTGAACGTCCGGTTCCACTGTCCATAACAGATGTCAGGATATCCGTCATCATCCGCGCTGCATCCTGCTTATAAACCGTTTTCTCCGTCAGTTTCGAAGTGTAAACAACATTCTCATCCGAATCTACAATCGACTTCACGCAGGTAGGTTCCCTGTAAAGTCCGTCGTTTTCAATCGTTGCATATCCGGATGCCATCTCAATCGGAGAAACACCCTTGGTAAATCCACCGAGGGAAGTGGCAAGCGTATAATCGCCATCTTTGATCTGCGCAAAATTCATATTTTTCAAATACTGCAGACCCACTTTTGGTGTCAGTTCATCATATAACTGCCATGCAATGGTATTGATAGAATGCGCAACTGCATACCTGAGCGGAACTTTTCCCGCATATGTATTGTTTGCATTTGACGGTCCATCTTTTAGTTTATGATCATCTACAATCGTATCCGGGGTATATCCACGTTCTAACTGTGGCGTATATACCAGCAATGGCTTGATGGAACTTCCCGGCTGGCGGTAACTCTGGTACGCACGGTTTAACGTATAATTTTCTGAATTCTGATTGCGTCCACCAACAATTGCTACCACATATCCGCTATTGTTATCAATTGATACCGCTGCCGCCTGCATCTTGTATGTTCCGTCTTTGGATTTGTCTGTAAATCCTTTTAAGGTATCATCAACTGCAGACTGCAGTTCTTTTTGCTTATCCATATCGATCGTTGTATAGATCTTATAGCCACCGGAAAAAAGTTTCTTCTGACATGCACTGTAAAGTTCATCATATGCTTCCTCATAAGACTTCTTTTCTTTATCCGAATCAAAATAATACTTAAACTGAAAATCTTCCTGTTCCATCAGGGCACGGGTCGCACAGTCATACGTATAGGTATCAATCGAACTGTTAATCTTTTCCGTATCACTCTTCTTTGGTCGATTCAGAGCAATTTCTTCTTTGGTCGCCTCATAATATTCTTCCTGCGAAAGTTTCCCGTCATCCCTCATGTTTTTCAAGATCAGATTCCGCCGGGCAATCGTATTATTCGGATGCGCTACCGGATCATAATTGGACGGACGGTTTGGAATTGCACACAGATATGCAATCTGTGACACATCCAGGTCCTGCAGTTCACAGTTAAAGTAGCCATGACACGCCGCATCAATTCCATAATATCCATTCGCAAAATAAACATTATTCAGATAAAATTCCATAATTTTATCCTTGCTGTACCGTTTTTCCAATTCCCATGCAAGAAACATCTGTTTGACCTTATACTGCCAGGTCTGCTTGGGCTGCATATAAATCAGCTTGGCAAGCTGCATGGTGATCGTACTTCCACCCTGCGTACCTCCCTGCGATTTTCTCAATTTTGACAAAACTGTCGCCTTGACTGCACGCATGAGTGCTTTCAGATCCACACCATTATGCTGATAAAACTTTTTGTCTTCAATACTGATAATTGCTGTGACAAACTCTTTCGGAATATCCTCGTATTTGACATACTGCGCATTTTTGTCGCCTCTGCGTTCGGAAATCAGCTTTCCGTTTATATCATAAACCGAGCAGGTCTGCGACGGAATAAATGTGGCATCATCAGAAGCCGATACTTCCTGTACTGCTTCCCGGTGCATCTGCTGCACCTGATCCGCATACCCGCCAAAATAATAATATCCAAAACCTGCCAGCACAACGAGCATCAGCACGATCTGCAGTTTTATGACAAACCAGAAAAAGCGGTGTTGCTTTTTCCTTCTCTTCTTTTTCTTTTTTGTTGACATATACTCTCCTCCATATTTATTTTGGGAACATACATCATACATTTTATATCTTTTGGACAGTATATGCAAATTATCTTTTTATTAAGATTTCATTATTTTATTGTTCCATATTTTTTCCCAGGAAATTTGCAGCGGTAAAAGCCAGTGCTTTTAACAATTCTAATGTTTCTTTTTGTCCACTCTTATCTGCCAGAATCACAGCCCCCTGACAATCTCCGTTACACAGAATGCTCGAGAGCACCATTCCTTTCGGAGGAACTGACATCTTTTTTTTAATAATGGAACAAGACGGTTCTTCCCCTGTTTTTACAATTGTACTGCGTTTTTCAATCATCTCCTCGATTTCTTCATTCAGCGGTTCCCCTTCGACTTCTTTTTTCCCGGCTCCCGCTGCAGCGATCACATATTCCCTGTCCGTAATGCAGACCAGCGCCTCCGTTGTCTGTGCCAGCGCCTGTGCATAAGTTCTTGCAAATTCCCCCAGTTCTCCAACCGGTGAGTATTTTCTGAGCATGATTTCGCCCTCCCGGTTTGTAAAAATTTCGAGAGGATCTCCCTCCCGGATGCGCAGTGTCCTGCGAATTTCCTTCGGAACCACAATTCTTCCCAGATCATCAATTCTGCGCACAATCCCTGTTGCTTTCATATGATAAATTTCCTCCTATTTCCCAGATTGTTTTCCATATTTATTTTGTATCGCTAGTATGGCAAAATCCAGGAAAAATTATACACAAAAAGGAAGTATTTTACTTGAAAAAACACTTATGCAGGCATACAATAGAACTAATATTTTACATAGGAGAAAAGTATCATGGATTATAACGAAAATGAATTCAAAGCGAAAGCGAATATCAAAGCCCGGCGCATCTGGCTTGTGTTTGCTCTTCTGCTGACTGCCAACTACGGCACGGACGTTTCCAGAGGAGGATATCCTTCTACCAACTTTATTATCTTCTTAATACTATGCTGGGTACCTTTTTTCGCTGGCGATCTGCTTTTGCGTGTAAAAGGGCATGCAGATGACCGCTATCGCTATACGCTGGTGATTGGTTATGGTATTTTTTACACATTCCTGATCTGTACAACCAATTCGCCGATTGCGTTCACCTATATTCTTCCAGTTGTCAGTCTTCTTGTTTTGTACAAAGATCAGAAATTTATGGTTGGATGTGCGATAGCCAATATTGCCAGTGTTCTCGTGAGCATCGTCTATCATCTGACAGTTCTCGGACAAAATTCTGCAGCAGACCAGAAAAATTATCAGTTGCAGATTGCCTGCCTTATCCTTTGTTATGTCGGCTATATCATGTCTGTCCGCCACCTCATCGAATCAGACGGTGCACTGACAGACAGTATTAAGAACGATCTGAAACGTGTCGTTACAACTGTTGAACAGGTAAAAACCGCCAGCAATACGATCATGGACGGTATCACCGTCGTCCGTGAGCTTGCATCAGAAAACAAACATGGATCTGATATCGTAGTTGACGGAATGAACAAACTGACCGACAACAATGGACAGTTACAGTCCCGCACTGCTTCTTCCCAGGAAATGACCGGCGATATCAACTCCCAGGTACAGAATGTTGCATCCATGATCAATGATATGGTATCCCTGACTGCTGAATCCGAAAAACATGCAAAAACCAGTTCTGTAGATCTGGAAAGTCTGGTACAGACTGCCGGAACAATGTCAGATCTGTCCAACCAGGTAGAACATATTCTGGAAGCTTTTAAATCTGAATTTGAAACCGTAAAACAGGAAACTGGAACCATTGACAGTATTTCCAGCCAGACCAACCTGCTGGCACTCAATGCTTCCATTGAAGCTGCCCGTGCCGGAGAAGCCGGAAAAGGATTTTCTGTTGTTGCAGAACAGATCCGTAAACTGAGCACAGAAACCAAAGATTCCTCTGGTCAGATCAGTGAAGCTCTCTCCCGTCTGGATGAAATTTCAGAAAAGATGACTTCTTCTATAGAAGAAACGCTCAAGCTGATCCAGGTAACTCTTGAAAAAGTAACCCAGACCGGTGAAAATGTAAATAAAATCACGGAAGACTCTTCTTTGCTTGGTAATCACATCCAGGCCATTGACTCTGCCATGAAAGAAGTAGAATCTTCCAACCAGCAGCTTGTAGAAAATATGGAACAGGTATCTTCGATTGTCGAAACCATGACCACCTGTATCGGAGATTCCGATGAGACAAGCAAACGAATGCTCAGTAAATATGAAGAAAGTGCTTCCAATATCAATAACATTGAGAACGTTATTCAGGATCTGATGTGTGAACTTGGTATTGGTGGTTTCATGGGACTCGATGATATCCACGCCGGTATGAAAGCCAAAGTCATCCTTCCAAAACATTTAGAACACATGGAATATCACGGGGAAGTCAAATCCGCAACAGAAGACAGCATCATCCTAACTCTGCTTCACGATCCACAATTAAAAGGATCCGAAACCTGCAAGGTTCAGGTCACGGTTGGCAACGTTCTTTACTGTTGGGAACAGGCTAAGATACAGTCCGATTCTGCATCTGATTCTCATACCTTTGTATTACAGCTTTCTACACGTCCGGAGATCAAGAACCGACGGAAATATCCACGTGTGGATCTTTCCAATCCTTGTACCATTACGTTGAAAGATTCCGGAACTACATTTTCCGGTCAGCTCGACAATATCAGTGCCAATGGTTTTGCATTTCTGACGAAAGATCCATTCTTCATGGATCACAAAAACGCAGACATAACCATTGATATCCAACACTTTGCGCTCCCGGATCAGTCCCACCTGGAAGGACATGTAATCCGTTGCTCGGATAACGAAGGTACCTATATTGTAGGATGCCAGATGCCGGAAGATAATTATGCAATCCGAAACTATATAGATAACCTTTTGAAAAAATAAAACACTTTTTTACAGGCTGCTGCCGGTACGATGATCCACCTGCGTACCGGTCGCAGCCATAACCATATTCCCGTAGCTACACGATACCAGAATTCCTGCGTTGCGTGATATATTCCTTTTCGTACAAATCCTACCAGAATTCCCCGGATCTGATCAAACGCGACCGGCCCTTCCATTTCTGTCTGATTATCCCCCACCATGTAAAACCCATCCGCTGTGCGTCTTGCAATGCGATGCAACACCAGAATACTATTTGGACGTCGATACAAAACCACATCCCCTCGCTGCAGTTTCTGTATATCTGCCTGTCGCAGTATTGCCTCGTCCCTTCCCGGCACAAACATCGGATACATACTGTATCCCTGCGGTTTTATCTGAATGGTCTTTCCCTCTGCCAATAATTGTTCAATATCAATCTCTGCCATCTGTTTTCCCTCATGTTATTGTGCCATTATAGCATTTTTCCATTTTTACTGCTATACTATACCTATCATTTTCCATACAAAGGAGATTTTTATGAAATTGACAGAAGGCTACTACAAAACAACCATTGCAGGCGTTCCTTATCTGCTTTCGTATGGACAGGAAAGCGCACAAAATGGGATTTCTCTGCGGCTGAATCGCACGGCAAGCCTCCTGTGGGACGGACTCTGTGAAGGTGCCGGGGAACCACAGCTGCTACACCTTCTTGCCCGGGAGTTTGAAGCCGGAGAAGAAGATTTTCCGCTGCTCCAACAGGATATCCAGCAGTTTCTGCAACAGCTTTGTGCATTGGGCATTCTCTCCATGAATCCTTACGAAACGGCTGTCAACACACCCACACAGTATTTTCGAATCGGGCCTGTTACCATTGCATATACCGGTGCTCCTTTTATATATGATACTTATTTTTCGGCCTTTTCCTGTCCAAAAGCGCCTGTTGACCTGTCGATTTCCATTGTTCCACATATTCCTTTTCACAAAACAAACGGAACGATTCTCGTACGCACGCAGGAACTGACTATCTGTGATGCGAAAGACCGATATCTGTTTCTGTTCCCTGAAGAATGGGGAATTTCGGAAATGCAGGTAGCAAAAAATGGCGCATGGGCCACCCTTTTCTGTTATTCAGACACAGATGCCCATGCAGAAGAAATTTTTCATGCTCTGCGCTTTGCGTTCCTGGTAGCTGCACAGAAGCACGATCTGCTTGTCATTCACTCGGCCTCTTTGCTGTATCAGAATCAGGCATGGCTGTTTTCCGGCTGTTCCGGCACCGGAAAATCCACACATACCAACCTGTGGCACTCAGAATTCGGATCAAAACTGCTGAATGGCGATTTGAATATGATCGGTATGCAAAACGGTATTCCCGTTGTCTATGGGCTTCCATGGTGTGGCACTTCGGAAATTTTTACTGCCAGAGATTATCCCCTCGGCGGCATTGTATTTTTAAAACAGTCCACACAGAATCATGTTGCAATTCCTTCTTCCGACCAAAAAACACTGCTTCTTCTGCAGCGGCTGATCTCCCCCTCCTGGACACGGGAACTGAATGAAAAAAATCTCCGCCTGGCAGAACAGGTCTCTGGAAAAACGAAGATTTTTACACTTGCATGTACAAAGGAACCACAGGCCGCCCATATCATGCGAAAAGCCATCGATTCCTTATAAGAGAAAGGTTTATCTATGATAGAAACACTGAAACACATCTATAGCCGGATCCGGGAAGGCATGCTCAAAGATATGATCCGACAAACCAAATGGATTTATCAATATGCACGCCATTACTGGCTTGCCATGATCTTTTATACTGCACTCGGACTTTTTGGTACAGTTGTTGGTCTTGGCAGCAGCCTGGTCTCAAAAGATCTGGTAGATATTATCACCGGACATCATACTGGTAAACTGATTCAGACGTTCTGTGCAATGGTGGGTCTTTCCATCGGAAGTACAGTAATCAGTCAGTTTACAAACTATGCTTCCAACTGGATCAGCCTGAAGGTAGATGCCGAGATCAAAGCAGATGTTTTTTCAAAAATGCTTGTAACGGACTGGGAATCCATCACAAACTATCACACTGGTGATCTGCTGACCCGCTGGAGTTCAGATGCTTCCACAATTTCCAGTGGAATTTTAAACTGGATTCCCAATCTGATCATCAACATTTTTAAATTTATCAGTGCGTTTGCCATTGTGATCTACCACGACTGGACATTTGCAATCTTTTCTTTTATCGGAATTCCGGTGTCACTGCTCATGTCGCGGACACTGATGAACCGGATGGTCAATAACAACAAACGCAGTGCGGCAATGAATGCCCGCATGTCCGGTTTTAATCAGGAAGCTTTTTCAAATATCCAGACCATCAAGGCTTTCGGTGCGATCCGGACCTATATCCAGAAGTTAAAGCAGCTGCAGACCGACTATATCTCCATGCGGCTGGATTTCCAGAAAATGTCCATGGTAACTTCCTTTATCATGTCAATTGTCGGACTTTTAATCTCTTACAGCTCCTATGGCTGGGGAATTTACCGCGTGTGGAGCGGTGCAATCAGTTACGGTACCATGACCATGTTTCTTTCTCTGTCCGGCACACTGACTGGTGCCTTAAACTCACTGATCAACATGGTTCCATCCGCCATCGGACTGACTACTTCTGCCGGCCGTCTGATGGATATTCTGGAGATGCCACAGGAGGACTATTCTCTGGATAATGAATTTTCTGCTTTTGCCGAAAAACACCGCGCAGACGGTATCAGTCTGACATTGTCCGACATCAGTTATTCCTACCAGAACAGCACCGAAGTGTTTGAACATGCCAGCTTAGAGGCACATCCGCATGAAATTATTGCCATGGTGGGACCTTCCGGTGAGGGCAAAACCACTATGCTGCGGCTGATTCTGGCCCTGTTATGTCCACAGTCCGGCGAAGGATGGCTAAGTGCATCTTCAAGTGGGGGAGACACGGAACGGCTGCCTCTCACAGCATCTGCCCGCCAGCTTTTTTCCTATGTTCCACAGGGAAACACGATGTTTTCTGGAACAATTGCTGAAAATATGCGTGTAGTCAAACCGGAGGCCACGGATGATGAAATCATCTCTGCGCTGCAGGCAGCCTGTGCATGGGAGTTTGTAAGCCGGCTGCCAAATGGCATCTACAGTGAGATCAAAGAACGGGGAGGAGGCTTTTCCGAAGGCCAGGCACAGCGACTTTCCATCGCCCGCGCCCTGCTGCGCAAGTCTCCGCTTCTGCTTCTCGATGAAGCCACCTCTGCACTGGATATCGCGACAGAACGCGCCGTGTTAAAAAATATCATGCAGGATACTTATCCGCGGACCTGCATCGTGACTACTCACCGGCCGACCGTGTTAAGCATCTGCCAGCGGGTCTATGCGATTCGAGATAAAAAGTGTGTAGTGCTATGCGAAGAAGAAATTGAGCAGATGGAACGGGATTTCTGATGTAATTATCTTAAATATTTTCCATAAAATAAGGCTGCTGCTCCAAAAGGAACAACAGCCTTTAAAATACTTATCTGTTTAATTTGTATAACCATCGTCTGATACGCTGACTAAGGTTGCTTTCAAACTGGATGCATTTCCTGATACCGGCTGCACAACGACATTGAACATGCCTTGATCTGCACCACTGTTATTT
>DLQV01000013.1:4065-4969 GCA_002474415.1 Lachnospiraceae bacterium UBA7598 | reverse complement strand
CTCTGACAAATGTCAGGGTATCCGTTCCACTGCCACTCCGTAAAAATCCCTGCGCATTGCCATCCACAACATTAACAGGCGCATTTAATTTTACAACTACCTTCTGCGCAGAATTACTATGCTCTTTTGTCTCGTGGGTGTAATATACCGCAAAACGATATTTATTTCCCATGCCACCCTCATAAGATTCATCACTAATTCTGCCTTTCAGGCATCCACCTGCTCCACTTGCCAGATATACACCCTCTGACATCTGCTCTGTTTGCAATACCATCGGTCTTTCATAACGTTTCATGCTTATCTCTCCCTTTCTCCCGTTCTCCGCTTTTATTGTATCCATTATAGCAACGGCCTTTTCATTTGTCAATTTGTCATCTGCGAAAATTCCAGAAAATTCAAGGCTTTTCCTGCCTTTTCATTTAATCATCACGCCGTCATCAAAAGCTTCTCAAATTCCTCCTTAGGCAACGGCTTAGAGTAATAATACCCTTGAATACTGTCACATTTCATTAGTTTCAGGAAATCCACCTGTTCCTCTTTCTCCACGCCTTCCGCTGTAACATACAGCCCCAGCTCCTTGGCAAGCGTAATGGTATGCTCTAACAGACGTTCTCCGCTGAAATCTCCAATATAATCAATCAGGCTTTTATCGATCTTTAAGGTATCAAAACATTTCATATTAAGGGTTGCAAGGGAAGAATACCCCGAACCGAAATCATCCACCAGAAGGGCAAAACCATTTTCATGGAACTTATCTGCCAGCCCCTTGATATTATCATTATCAATCGCAGCGCTCTCTGTGATCTCAATCGGCACCAACTTTGTTTCTACCCCGATCTCATCCGCAATTTGCTGATACCGGCTGACCACCGTGTCAAAATACAGACTCGCCCGTGACAGATTG
>DLQV01000013.1:0-4036 GCA_002474415.1 Lachnospiraceae bacterium UBA7598 | reverse complement strand
GAATAATTTCCCGGCCTTCTTTCTGCCATTCCAACTGCTGCTTGCAGACTTTCCGAAATACATATTCGTCCAGATTTTTAATCAAACCATCTCGTTCAAACAATGGAATAAATTTTCCCGGTGAAATAATTGCTCCATTTTCATCCCGCCAGCGCACCAGTCCCTCTGCTCCGACCATCCGTTCTGTAACCGGATCATATTTTGGCTGATACCAGACTTCAAAACGGTTATTCTCCAACGAATGCAAAAATTCGTCTTCCATTGCCTTATCTTCCAGCATTTTAACAGTATCTTCATGACTGTAAAACTGATAACTGACATCCTTCCGGTCCTTGATCTGATTTTTTGCGAAATTCGCCTCGCTGTATGCTTCTTCAACCTTGCGCTCCGGTTCCCAGCGTGTCACGCCAAAATAAGGAATCATCTTGGGAACCTTTAATTTTTCTGAGAGTTCTTCCAGCTTCGTACCCAGCTGTTCCATCTGCCGGATCACTTTCTGTTTGTCCTCTCCACAACTGTAAATAACAAAACGGTCTGCATTGATATGCCCTGCCAGATCCTTTTTTTCCAGAACCTGCTGTATGCATTTCCAGATTCCCTTGAGCGTCTCATCTCCTTTGACAATTCCACAAATAGAATTGATGATCTTGAACGAATGAATGTCCATGGAAACCAGATATCCCGGATGGCGGAAATCCCGAATTTTCTTCTGAAAGCTCTCATAATTGTTTCCGCCGGTCACCTTATCCACATATGCCATACGTTCCAATTCTCTCTGCTTTTCAGAGCTGATATCCGAAAATCCAGCCACCATGCGGTGCAACTCTCCATTGTCTGAAGTGTTGACAAATTTTGCGCGGCAATATTTTACCTCGCCATCCCGCACAATTCGGTAATCAAACTGATATGCCTTTTTCAACCGCAGCTGATTACGCAAATTTTCAATGGAGGTCTCATAGAGCATAGTCTCCCGGTCTTCCGCAATCACAATCTTGTTTACATATTCAGCCATGATGTCTTTATATCCCGGAATCGATGCAATGGTATCATTTAACATGGAACGCACTGCGGAATTTACCTTATATGCATATACTTTGTCGTTGTCCACATCCACATAATACATACTGTTAAAATTGCTGCCGAGCGCACCGATAATTTCATTCTGTCGCAAATCTTCTTTCAGATATTCGATCAACCCGATTGCACACATTGGATGCTTCTGTTCATCAAATTGTACCGTATTTAAAGAAACCTTGTACACCACATCCGTTTCTAATGCCAAAATCTTTGCGCTGACCGACGGCTTTCCCTGATCTATATCCTGAAACAATTTTAACAGTTTGTCTTTTTCCATCAGCTTGTCAATCAGAATATTGTGCTTCAGATCTGTAATGACTTCCTCCACACCCATATGACTGACAACATATTCTGACGGTTTAATCACGTGTTCCTGTGGATAATAGCGAAAAACATACTTTTCCCACGTTGCCAGGGCTGTTTGAACCTCTATTGACGCGTCTTCCCACGGGTTTTCATTTAAAAAATTTTTTTCCATACGCTAATCTTTCTACTTTCCAAGTACACCAATAAATGTCAGACTCTTCATTCCATGATTACATAATAGCATGAAAATTTATTTCCGTAAAGATTGGAGATTTTCACGAAATTTATCGCTCTCCATCTTTTTTGCTTTTAGATGCCAATTTTCCCAACGGATATCCTTCCTCCACCGGTTCCTGCTCATTGGCAAATGTTATCATTTTTCCACTTGCCCGGTCTTTCAGGGAAAAATACACGGTAAAGGTCTTTCCCTGCACTCCCCGAAGCGGAATTTCATCTGAAATGGTTAATTTCTTTTTTGCCTGATTGCCACCCGGCAATTGTTTAAAATCTGCATTCGTTTTTTTCTGATACACAATCTCTCCCTGTTCATTTTTAACAGTTAACATGCCATCACACGCTTTATAAATCGGTGCAAACCCTACATTCTGAAAAGATGCCTCTACACGCAATGTATCTTTCCACATGTGATACGAGACGTCTGCATCTGACAGGAAAATCCGATAACCGAGATGTCGTTCGATATAAGTCAGGCCATCCATTCCATTGAAGCAGTCACTGGTATGAACAGTGGATGCTGCCCATTTATTGAGTACCTTTTGATCATATTCTTCATTAAGATATGTCACATGCATAGTTTTCAGATCTGCAATTGCAGCAGGCAGGTCATTATAAATATTATCATGGATAACCTCTCCACCATTTGGCACACGGGTACAAAGCTTTTGTTGAAATGCAAGTTCTTCTTTCCGTGTCCAATATGCATAACTTCCACCTTGCTTTTTGGATCGTGTCCCATACGTCCCATAATCCCCTTTATTTCCAAGCATCCCATCATTGAATAATCCCATGCGATGTTCCAGATCTGTTTTATTTCTGGAAGGATCCATTTGTTTGGTGACTCGTCTCCATTGTGCAGGAGTTCGCACCGATAAAAATGTTGATTTGTCTGTCACTGCTTCCAATTTACGAGCTAATATCTGGATAGACTTGGTATCTGAATACTTTGTTCCGTTTAATTCTCCCCAGTTTCCTACAAAAAGCCCCTGCATTGTGAACATGCAATCTTTATATTTTTTGAGGATCGGGGAAAGCTGCTGCATATGATTCGTAATAATGGAAATCTTTTTCGGCTCCTGTGACAGATTTTTGCCATCCCAATCATACAGGAAACGTACGATCCAGGTTTTATCCGTTTCCGAAAGGGTCTGAAACAAAGATTCCATATTGGTAAGTGCTTCATCCGTCAAAGGTTTGTTTCGATACTCCCGCAAATTGATCTGCATCATTGCAATCGTACGCGTATCTCCCTGCATTTTTTCCGATAAAACAGAAGGGTAATCCTCGGGTGCATCTTTCATTACAAATCCATAAATATGATAAAATCCGGTATTCGGATTGGAAAGTTCTCTGTTGCTTTCTGTAAATGTTTCTGCCGAGACCTGCATATTCCAGCGAAAAAAATGCATCATACCTAGATCCAGCATGCAGAAAAGCAAAAGAATCAATGCCAGAATTCCTATTTTTTTCTTTTTCATGATTCCTCCAATAAATACAGACGATATACATTCTGATGTATTAAATAGCAACAAAAATTATCATCCTCATAGTATACTTTGGTATCCTGTGGATATTTTGCAGAAAAATTTTCATACCACAGTTGTATCTTTGATTCCAGAATCGTCCGATTGTCCAGATTCGTATAATACTCTGCCGGATTCAATAAAAGCGGTAACTGTTTCTGTGCGTCTGCCCTTGTAATATGTGAAGCATTGATGGTTTGTCCTTCACTAAAATAATCATTATAATATTGTGTATATTTCGCCTGAGCCAGCCAGTCCGGCCCTGTCTGAAAATGACTCTGCGCGTATTGAATCGGTTTTTTCTCCACATAAACAAAAATATATTCGGTCGGAATTGTAAAATTTGTTCCCGTGATCCGCTGTGCAAACTCCTCCAGTTCCTCATGATATCCTTTTTCAATCACCTGATACAGCTCATCCGTAGAGGAAACAATGGTATAACTGTTCTTCGGATATTCTTTTAAAATATCATTTGTAACTTTTACCGCCGCATTATAACGAGTCAGTTCATTGTACAAGAATCCGTGAAAAACCCCAAAATACTGGGTTCCCTCATACACCATTCCGGTCAATAACGGATATGCCACAAACAAAACTCTTCGGATTGGCGTATGTGACAAAAGCATTCCACAAAAATCAACCGGCAAAAATATAACTGCAAGAATCAGCAGTTGTTCCGTTGAGCAAAGCCGGGCACCTGCAATCAATTCCGGAAGCCCCAAAAACGGCGCTGCATACACCAGCATAAACAGCATGGACGTCAACACCAGAATGGGATACCCGTCAACCTCACGCACGAAAGAGGTATCTCTCTTTTTTCTTACAAACAGGAAAATAATCCCCGCGACAAAACGATACAGAATCCACAATACGATTCCTAAAGCAGAAAATTC
>DLQV01000281.1:326-5553 GCA_002474415.1 Lachnospiraceae bacterium UBA7598 | reverse complement strand
TTACCGAGGCTGCTGATGAAAATGTACCATAATAATGAGTTCCCCCAATTGTCCAGTAACATCTCACCTTATACTGATAATCTTTTCCACCTTCTATCATCGTATCCGCATAACTGCAATCCGGTATCGCTTTCAGGAAAACATATTTCCCCTGTCCCGCATCATAACGCCATACCTGATAGCCATCTACATCCGATGCCACACTGTCCCAGCTGAGATTTACAGTTCCCGAAGTACCATCTGATGCCTTCAGACCGGTTGTCTGTTCACTGGTATCCTTATACCAGAAGTTTACATCTAGACTCTTTGCATATCCATCGATCTTTGCAGATGATGAATACTGCCAAAACTCATAATCATAAGCAGCATCCGCATATGGAGTTCCCGACTTTGCATAGCTTGTCGTGGTATTGTTATACCGTGCCACCCACAGAGAGCAATCATATAATGCATCCGTGTTGATATAATTTTTAATCCAGGCATAGGATGCATACACTCCGGCCCGATAGCCAGCGGCTGTAATGGTATCCGCAAATGCCTGACATACTGCTGTCTCTTTCGCTTTGGAAAGTTTTCCTCCGGTAAGACGTTTATTTGCACCTGCCTCACGGTCCATTACAATTGGCATGGAAACATCCCATCCATACTTGTCAATCAGATTCAGAACATACTGTGCCTCTGCCCTCGCTTCTGTCTCGTTCAATGCCTGGGAAAAGAAATACAGTCCCACATTGATGTCATTGGAAAGTGGTCCCTGAATATGGCTGTCTGCACAATTATCCGTGTAAATGCTCCCATCCTTTGTATCTCGGGATGCCACACGTACAAAAGCAAAATCAATTCCTGCTGCATGAATCCGCTCCCAGTCAAGCCCTGTCTGTGTCCACTTGCTTCTGTCCTTGGAATATTTTTTCTTTAAACTCTCATTTGCCTGCCAATACGACACATCGATTCCATTAATCAACTGGTCATCTTCATAATCCGCTTTGTGATAATAAGTTGCATTGTTATAATCACCGATTGTCGTAAACGAAGCATTCAAAAAAGCGCTGGTATAGGCCGATGCCTTTTTCAAAGAAGATCTTCCTGTCAGAACCGGTGCATTCTTCAAAATCTGCGTGTCTAAATCTGGCTGATCCCCGTATACCGTCTCATCCTCTATACTTTGTCCCATCACACCGTCCATTTGTTCTTCCGGCACCTGGGCCTTTAACTGCTGTGGTGCAAATATGCAGACAGCTGTCACTGCCAGTCCTGCCATTATGATCTTTGCTTTGGTTAATGCCAATTTCTGTTCCTCCCTCTGTTACACTCAATAAATTACTCAATTTACATAGTAACTATATATGAATGTGCTTGTCAATGTTATTTCCCTTACAAAACTTATTTTTTGTAAATTTAAGAAATCCTTAAATAATATTAAGAAAAAGAGCACTTGCTTTCGCAAGTGCTCCTGTTATACTTATTTTATCTTAGTTCTTAGAAAATTCTACGAACTGCAAGAATTGTTCTGTAATTTGCCGGTGAAGTAAATTTAATACCGTCTCTTGCATTGCTTGCATGTACAATTGTATTGTTTCCTACATAGATTGCTACATGTCCACTGTAACATACGATATCACCTGGCTGCATACTCGATGTACTTACGCCATATCCTACACTTCTTAAAGCACTTGAGCTGTGTGGAAGACTTACACCAAAATGTGCATATACAGACATTACAAAACCGGAACAATCTGTTCCATTTGTAAGACTTGTCCCACCATATACATATGGGTTTCCAACAAACTGGCTTGCATATCCTGCAACCGATGCTCCTGTTGAAGATGCACTGGCTGTATCCTGTGCAGAAGAACTTGTACTTCCTGATTTTGACGAAGTTGAAGAAGTTGTTTTTGATGAACTTTCTGCTTTCTGTGCTGCCCGATCCGCAGCTTCACGTTCTTCTTTTTCTTTCTGTAATCTCGCCTTTTCTTCGGCAGCAGATTCTGCATAAGTATACTCTGTGGATAAAGTAACATAATCCGTAGATACATATCCTTTGCCTTCATCTACAGAAACTTTTGCCCATCCGTCTTTTGACTCATCTAATACGGTCAGATCATCTCCAGCCGGTACCAGCGTAATGACTTCTGCTTTCTGGGAAGCTCCCTTGCGGACTTTTAATGTCTCCGTCTCTACCAGAGCCACTCTTCTTCCTGCTTTCTTTAATTTTTTCTCATCACCAACAGATACAAACTCAGACTTTACATAACCTGTCACAGATCCGGATTTGATTTTATACCAGCCATCCTTCTCTTCAATGACGGTTCCTACATTATTCTTATATAACTTTCCTACAGCTTTACTGTCTGTAGTTGGTTTCTTACGAACGTTCACATAATCATCCACAACAGCTACGGCTTTGTCTTCATACTCAGACTTTACTACTGGTGCTTCAACTTCTTTTACTTCCGGCTGTGCACTTGCAACTACAGCTTCATCTTCCACATTTCCTGCGACTTCACTAAGTGCCAGTGAAAATCCTGCGGTCGGTGCAGATGATGTTGTTGCAATATCGGAAGCAACACTTGCGACTCCAGCAGTCGGTGCTGCGTAAGCTGCTACTGTAAAATTGCCAATGGTCAGTGCCCCAACTAATCCACATGCGGTCAATTTTAATAATGTTTTACGTTTCATTTTCGCCTCCAATGACTTTTGTACTTCTTTATTACGAATTTGTTACAATTATTACATTGTCATTATAGCAAAGGCACATATATGTGTCAACCCCTCTTTTCCGTCCATCGAATCCGATTGAAATTTACAGCTATCTATGCCATAATAAAGATGTAATAAAAGAAAATACTTTTACAAATGTATTTTAACAAAGGAGGTCTGTCGTATGGATATCTCAAGTATCAGTTCTGCGCTTCTTTCTGTGAACAGTTCCGATCCTGGATCTCTGGCAAATGCCGTGAGCATTAAAATGCTTGGCAATGCCATCTCATCCAGCGAATCCCTCGGCGCCGGACTGACAAAAATGATGGAAAACTCTGTTACTCCTTATTTAGGAAGCAACATCGACGTTTCCGTCTAACGGTTCCGGCAAAAGAACCGTAGAAAAAAGAGATCTGTGCTGTGCACAGATCTCTTCCTTTTTTGCATCTTTTACTTTACAGCAATTGCTTCAATCTCAAGCATAACATCTTTCGGAAGACGTGCCACTTCCACACAGCTTCTGGATGGAAACGGTGCTGGGAAAAATTTTGCATAAACTTCATTGATTGCTGCAAAATCATTCATCTCCTTGATAAAAACAGTAGTTTTTACTACCTTATCCATTCCTGTACCTGCCGCCTCAAGCAGATTTGACAGATTTTCAAATGCCTGCTGTGCCTGTGCAACAGATCCCTCCGGGATTTCACCTGTAGCAGGAACAACCGGGATAATACCGGATGTATATACCATTCCATTGACTTCAATTGCCTGCGAGTACGGTCCGATTGCAGCCGGTGCTTTATCTGTACTGATTACGTTTTTCATCTTATTTTCCTCCTTTTGATTTCTATATGCATTATACGCAACTCTTACGGATTTTTCCACCATCTAATGTAATTTTTCTTTCTTTATATAAGTGTCCGATGGCACGCTTAAACGCTGCCTTACTCAATCCGGTCTCTCTTTTGATTACTTCCGGACTTGCTTTTTCCGAAAACGGAAGCACTCCTGCATACGAATCCAGCAGTTCAAGTATTTTCTTTGCATCCGTATCCATTTGAATATACGCTTTCTCCCGAAGGGTCAGATCCAGCTTTCCATCCGGTTTTACTGCAGTAACCTTTGCCTCGATCACATCTCCGATTTTGAGGAAACTGTGATCCTCTGAATTTGGTATTCTTGCGGAAAAGCGATCATCTACCGCCACAAAAGTACCAAAGTTATCAGAAAACTCATACACTCTTCCCGTAACCATCTGATCTTTCTGATATGGAGAATCTTTAGAAAGCAGATCATATAACCCTTTCATGCTAGCACAAAGCCGCTTGCTTTTATCAATATAAAGCGTCACAAGAATCTCGTCTCCGGCTTCTACCCGCGAAGTCATCTCTTTATATGGCAAAAAAAGATCTTTTTCCAATCCCCAGTCCAGAAAAGCACCGATCTTTCCAACTTCTTTTACCACAAGGGGCGCATATTCTCCCAGTGTCAGCTTCGGCGTGTTGGTTGTTGCAATCAGCCGGTCTTTGGAATCTTTATATAAAAAGACCCTTATCTTATCTCCCGGTTTTGCATCTTCCGGCACCTGTTTCGACGGAAGCAATACATGTGTCTCACTGTCCATATCCTCTGCCAAATATACTCCGAAGTCTACTTTTTTTACATAATACAAATCCTGATATTCTGCTAATTTCATCTTTTTCCCTACGCTTTCAAAAAAACAACAACTGCATATGGCTGCCCATCCGGCGCACACAATGCAACCGTCACACGAGTATCTTCTATCGTTACATGCGGCACAATTACATCTTTACACATGGCAGCCTTTTTATACTCTACCCGGACTTCCGTTGTCCGAAACTCTTTCGGGACATACTCCATCGCCACTTGTACATATCTGCTGTTATTCATGTGATGATTGGTATCTATAAAATAAGAAGGAACAACCATCGAATCTTTTTCTTCATACCTTTCCGGCAGCGTAATTTTCCGCTCGCTGCACTGCATGGGAAGCTGTGGTTCCAGTCCATATGCATCCGAGATTTCTTTTGTCACTCTGGCAGGAATTCCTTTCTTTGTATCCATCAGTACCCATATGGAATTTGCATATGCCAGTCGTTTCCCATCCCGGTCGTTCATGGAAAAATTCCGGTAACCGTAAAACCCTTTCATCCCATATGCCCATGTCTGTGTGGTGATCTGTTCGCCCAGACGCGGCATCCGGTTCAGACAGATCTGCCAGGAAGATAATATCCATGCCTGGTGAGCTTTTTCCCATGCCGATACGCCAAGTCCCACGGCCTCTGAATGAAATACACTGCAATCCTGAAAGTAATCCATAAGCGCAAGCCAGGTCATCCGGCCTTGTGCATCGGTCTCACTGTACCTTACCCTGCTGTCAAATTCGTACATTCCCGTGTCCTTTCTTATTCTTTATCTTTATAAAACAAAAAGCACTACATAATGTAGTGCTTTCCAGCTGGCCCACCAGGATTCGAACCTGGAAATGACGGAGTCAGAGTCCGTT
>DLQV01000281.1:0-292 GCA_002474415.1 Lachnospiraceae bacterium UBA7598 | reverse complement strand
GTTGCCTTACCATTTGGCGATGGGCCAATGTGTTTTATGTCTCTCAACAAATGGTATTATACATGGAACCCCTATAAGTGTCAACCCATATTTTCAAATTTTTTCAAAAAAACACAACTTCTTTATCAATTAGTGCATATACGCAGGTTTTTCCCCATTCCATGCCTGCAGATCCATTGGTCAGTTCCGTAATTTCTTTCGGAAGGGTTTCCTTTTGTTCTGCCGGCACAAGAATCGTCATGGTAACATCTGCCTCATATGCTGTATCCACAATCACGGTATGATTTTGTCC
>DLQV01000082.1 GCA_002474415.1 Lachnospiraceae bacterium UBA7598 | reverse complement strand
CTTCCGAAAGAAATGTCCCCCGTCTTCCTGTTGGTTGGAAAAAATATAATTGAAAGGCATCCTGTTAAATCACTTGATGATAAGACACGGTATCTATAGATGAAAAATTACAGTCTAAGGTGACGTTTTCCCGAAATTTTAGTGCTTAAAATTTGGAAATGTCACCTATATAGAAAAAATTACGCCTTCAGGTACCGCTTTTTCCAAAAAAGCGGTACCCAGAGACGCAATTTTTGATCCATAGAGACTTTCCGGTATCTGAATGTTAAATTTTTAGTATATAGATACCATAATGGTATCTTTTACATGGATTTTATTGCCATAGATACCACGACAGTATTTTCTTCCGGAAGCGCCTTTAACTGCAAGTTCCGGTGCCTTTATGTTTTCTACACGAACAGGATTTGCGGGCATCATTCTTTTACTTATAATTCCTCAATCCACAGGAAGAAGGAGAACATTTCTTTCGGAAGAACAAATTTACAATCTGCTCTGGCACTCACAGCCTACCGTGAATTGCGTAAACTGAAAAACTTTACTTCATGAACCTGAAACCAACGCCAGAGCAAGGCGATACATCAGAGATGTACCGCAGGACTTGTAATTTTTTCTGTAGAAAGAGAATATCCCCCTTCTTCCGTCGCATCGAGAAACCTTATACCTAAAACGACTCCCCCCGCAAATTCGTCGCATCGAGAACCCTTATATCTAAAACAACTCCCCCGCAAATCCGTCCCTCTTAAGAAATTCAAAAGGCCCCGGACCACGCAGTTAACCAGCGAATTTAAAAAAGCCAGTAAATAAGTCCCAGCACCCAGCTTGAAAAAATTCCATACAAAATCACCGGACCTGCAATCTTAAAAATCTGGCATCCGATACCAAACACCTGTCCCTCTTTCTGGAATTCCACTGCAGAAGCACACACACCATTTGCAAATCCGGTAATCGGAACCAACGCTCCTGCACCTCCCCAGTTTGCAAGAATCCCATATACATTACAGCTTGTAAGAATTACCGAAAGAAGTACCAGAAGTAAACTGCACCAAAGAGAAGCATCCTCTGCTTTAAGCCCGAATACTCCGGTTGCAATCTGTAAAATAATCTGTCCCAGCAGACAGATTCCGCCTCCCAGTAAAAAGGCTTTTCCCATATTTGCCCACAGATTATGTTTCGGTGTCATCTGCTCGACATACTCGTTATACTCCTGATTCCGCACTTCTTCCTGCTCCAGAGTCATCTTACTCATCCCATACATCCTCATCTTTCTTTTAAAATTACTTGTAGTATGTACGAAAATGGCAAAAATATAAGGTAACTATCGCTCATAGTTACCTTATAACCGGATGGAATGATGTCGTGACCTGCCACATGTCAGGTTCCTGTTCTCCCCAGGCAAACAACTCATCCATCTGTGCATCATGATCCGCTGACGGCTCATAATTCTTTATGATCTGTATCAGATATTTTTCCTGTTCACTCTGCGGTGTCAGATTATCCTGCACCTGCAAAATCACATCCAGAATCTGTTCCGGTTCCATATCTGTCCGGATCTCTATATTGTATAATTTTTTCATCAATCCCGCTGCATAGAAAAATTCGTAGTTTCCAAGCATCACAGATTTTTGCATATTACATTTTAAAATCACACTCTGACGTGCAATGGAAGGTACCATATCCTTTCCTTCTTTCTGATTGTCCGGTAATATTTTTATTCTTCTTTTTTCTTCTGCTCCTCTTTTGCCTTTTCCTCTAAAATTGCTTCATTCAGCTGCAACATCTTTGCATCGAGGTTCGAAACAATTTCTGCACAGGCGCGCAGATCACGACTGATATATTCCGGAGCATGCCCTTCAAATTTATAATAAATCTTGTGCTCCAGACTTGCCCAGAAATCCATTGCAATGGTGCGGATCTGGATTTCCACCTTTGTATCAACCACACGATCTGACAAAAAGATTGGAACCGTCACGTGCATATGGAAACTCTTGTAACCGCTGACTTTCGGGTTTTTGATATAATCTTTTACACAGATCACGGTCAGATCATTCTGTTTTCCGATCATCTCTGCAAGACGGTAAATATCAGAAGTAAACGAACATACAATACGAATTCCCGCAATATCATTGATATAATTTCTCATATTTTCGATCGTACTCTCGTATCCGTCACGCTTTAATTTCTTTACAATACTTTCCGGTGTTTTTATTCGTGATTTAATGTACTCAATCGGATTATACTTATGTATATGAACAAACTCATCATTTAAAATTTCAAGTTTCGTTCCCACCTCTTTCAGTGCAGAATTATACAAAAACATCATAGTTTCCCAACTATCAACGTCCTCTCCCAACATCTGAGATGTTTCCATGTCATTCCTCCTCATTTTCTGCCTCAGATGGCAGATTTTCCTTTTTATATCTGTGAATCAGGCCGTACCTGATCCTTTGTCGTGCATTCGCATACCATATTATCATATCACAGGGATCACATTCTGTGCGCGAAAAGCAACAAATTTAATATTTTTTTAATCTTCGTCTATCACCTGTATTTCAAGATAATCAAACGCAGTTTCTTCGACAAAATTGTCCTTCCCGAATCTTGTTCTCGCGTGTCTTTGAAATTCCGAAATATTTGCATCAAACCAGATCGGTTTTCCCAGATCCCACTTCAGACAAACTTCCTCCAACGCATGAAAAATCTTATGTGTCCGGGTATCATTCGTATCATCTTCTATGGTTTCCGATTTTAATAAATGTGTGTTTTCCCAGATTTTAAACCATATTTTCATTGTTCTGTTCTCCCCCGCTGCCTCTTACATTCATACATCAAAAGTGCTGCGGAAACAGCAGCATTTAATGACTCCACTTTCCCTTCCATAGGAATTTTCAGGTAAGAATCCGCACGCTCTGCAATCTCATCCGACAGACCGTTTCCCTCATTTCCGATCAGGAATCCGCACGCCCCGGTAAAATCGAAGGCATCATAATATGTATTACCCTTCAGATGCGCTGCATATAATTCCACGCCCTCCTTCTGCAGCGCGTGCAGCAGATCCGGCAGATCTTCCGTAATCAGATACGG
>DLQV01000069.1:3957-20909 GCA_002474415.1 Lachnospiraceae bacterium UBA7598 | reverse complement strand
GCGCCAGCGACTTGGTACAATGAAAAACAAAAAGAGGAGATAAATGAATGTTGCGCTATTACACAGCAATTATATTTTTGAGTATTGCAGCGATGGTTATTGTGCAGATTGGAATCAATGAGAGTCATACACTGTCGCAGGGAAGAAAAAATTTATTTCACAAATTGTTCAACGCCATTATTATTGCTGCATTTTGTGAATGGTTTGGAAATTATCTGCAGGGAACAGGAGTGTCTACGCGGGTTTTGCATATTACGGTAAAAGCTGTGGAATTTTCTGTTGCTCCATCGATTGCATTTTTTATTTCCTGGATTATAGAAAGACGGAATGAGAAGATTATTTACTTATATTTGGCAGTCCATGCACTCATAGAATGTATCTCTGGATTTTGGGGTGGTGCTATTTATCATATTGATGAAAATAGTAATTACATGCATGGAGAATTTTACTGGATTTATATCACAGCATATATGATTTCCATTGCATACTGTATTTATGTCGTTTTAAAAAATGTAAAACGGTACCAGTATAATGGAGCAGCAGGTTTTCTTTTGATCGTGGCATTTATGATTGGCGGAATTATTATCCAGTTGTACGACAGCAGTCTGCGTGTTGATTATGTCACACTTGGAATTACAGCTATTATGCTCTATGTATTTACTTTAGAGATGATTAACCAGACAGATGAACTTACGGAACTGATCAATCGTCGTGGGTTTGAAAATTATATAAAACAGATAGAAGAAAAATGTATGATTTTATTTTTTGACGTGGATGGCTTTAAACAGATCAATGACAATTATGGTCATGCATTTGGGGATGATGTATTGCGGACGTTGGGGAGAATGGTCAAAAAACATTACGCAAAGAGTGGAAAATGTTTCCGATATGGTGGAGATGAATTTTGTGTGATTATGACCAATAATCTGGATAAAGTTGACCAGATTAATCAGGAATTGTTTGATGAAATCAACATAAGGAGAAAAAACAATCCGATTTTGCCGATGGTATCAATCGGATATTCTTATTATGATCCGAAAAATCAGAGTATACAGGAGGCAATGGCTGAGGCGGATCAGGTAATGTATGAATACAAAAGAAAACATAAAAATATAAGGCTGTCGCAATAGCGACAGCCTTGTTGTTATTCTACCGTTACAGATTTTGCCAGGTTACGTGGCTGATCCGGATTCAATCCTTTTCCAACTGATGTATAATATGCAATCAGCTGGAAGATGACAACTGCTTCAAAGATGGTAAATTCATCCGCAATATCCGGAAGACTGATGTGTACATCACAGATAGAATTGTCAGTGATGTTTTTGTCCTTGGATAAAAGGATGACATAAGCACCACGGGCTTTTACTTCCCGGATATTGGAAATGACTTTGCTGTATACATGTTTCTGGGTAGCAGCGGCAATGACAGGAACGCCTTCACTGATCAGAGCGATGGTTCCGTGTTTTAATTCACCGGCAGCATATGCCTCGGCATGAATATAAGAAATTTCCTTTAATTTCAGGGCACCTTCCATGCAAAGTGTATAGTCGAGTCCGCGGCCGATAAAGAACGCATTGTTGGCATTGATCATGCGCTTGGTCAGCTGTTCGATATCAGGAGCCTGGGCAAGAACTTCTTCGATGTAATTTGGAATTTCCTGCAGTGTCTCGATAAAGGCACGGGCTTCTTCAACAGAAATCTTTTTCTGTGTCATGGCAAGTTTACATGCGAGCAGGTAAAAAGAAGCAACCTGAACGGTGTATGCTTTTGTACTTGCAACAGCGATTTCCGGACCGGCATGTGTATATAATACATAGCTGCTTTCGCGTGCAATGCTGGATCCTTTTACATTTACAATAGAAAGTGTTTTCTTTGTATATTTATTTGCAAGGCGAAGAGCTTCTAAAGTATCAATGGTTTCTCCGGACTGGGATACGACGATCACCATGGATTTTTCATTGATTACCGGTTCCTCATAACGGAACTCCGATGCGATTGCCACAGTAACCGGAATATGCAGGCGGCTCTGAATCATGGTTTTTCCTACCATTCCTGCGTACATTGCGGTACCACAGGCAACGATCGTAATGTCGCTTACATTTTCAAAGAAGGAATCCGGAATGGCATCTTCCGAAAAGTCCGGAAGCATATCTTTGATACGTGGGGTAATGGTTCTTGTGATGGCTGCCGGCTGTTCATGAATTTCTTTGATCATGAAATGTGGGTAACCATCTTTCTGGGCTGCGGTAACATCCCAGTTTACTTCCATGTATTCCGGCTCTACAAAATGACCGTCCAAATCTTCTAACGTAATTCCATCTGCAGTCATAGTTAAAATATGATATTCCGGTACGATGAAATAACGCTTGTTGTATGCGATAAAAGCGGTCAGATCGGATGCAATAAAAGCACCGTCATCACAGTAAGTTGCAACCATAGGGCTGACATTTCTTACTGCATAAATTTCACCTGGGTGATCCTTGAACAGAACGCAGAAGGCAAAGGAACCTTCAATTTCGGCTACCGCTTTGCGCAGAGCTTCTTTTGGATCTCCTTTGTAGAGTTTATTGATCAATGCTGCGGCAACTTCGGTATCTGTTTCGGAAATCAGCTCATCTGTCAGATCGTATTTTGTGGCAAGTTCGTGATAGTTTTCGATGATACCATTGTGAATCAACGCAACCTGTCCGACCTTATGAGGATGCGCATTGGCATTGGTAACACCACCATGAGTTGCCCAGCGGGTGTGACCGATTCCACACGTAGAATTGTTGTCGTCATCGCAGATGGCACGCAGATCTTTTACCTTTCCGACGGTTTTCCGAAGTGAGATTTTTCCTGTATCTTTAAAGTATGCAATTCCCGCACTGTCATATCCACGGTATTCGAGACTTGCAAGTCCTGTCAATAGGACATCCTGAGCTTTTAATTTACCTGTAAATCCAATAATTCCACACATAATTGAAATCTCCTTTTTCTCATATAATTTTATGATCCCGATATTGTTTTCGTTCATCAGAATATTTTTCATTGTGCATTATGTGGTAACCTGTGAGTGTTATCACCTACGCCAATTGCTTCGCGTCAGCGAATTCTCATGCAATTGGCTCCATTGGGGTACGAATCCTTTGTTCGGATGTCACCATCCTGTTTGTGATTCGTATGCGCAGCCCCGTTCCTGCGTTCAGGCATCCGCCGAATCTTCGATCACCTGAATCCTCGTTAACCCCTGTGGTACAGCGAAAGCTGTATCACATTCGCACATTGCTTCCGCGAAAGCGGAATTTTCATGCGCTGTGCTTCCTATTTCGGTACAGCGAAAGTTGTATCACAGGGGTACATGGCGCTAAAGTTTTTAACTTTTCGAAATCTGTTTCTCCTTTATATAACAGACACTTTCATCTTAACATAGAAACAGGGGTTCTCACAACCGAAAATATCCACAGAGATTTACATTAATTGCACAAATTTTTCACGTTACTTACAATCTTGAAAAAATTTAAACATCTTTGCCTTTGGTGTGATATGATTAATTCTAAATTACAGAAATAATGGAGGAATCTATGGACGAACAGACAAAACAAAAACGAAAAAATATTGTCGGATGGGTGATTTACATAGCAGTTCTTCTTGCCATTATCATCACGTTCCGATGTTTTCTGATGATTGGGCGGGTACCGTCTGAGAGTATGGAACCGACACTGATGGTTCATGACTGGCTCATCGGAGACCGTCATGCATATGATGAAAAAAAACCGAAACGTGGCGATATTGTCATGTTTTATCAGAAAGATGAAAATGAAACCATGGTCAAACGTGTGATCGGACTTCCGGGGGAGACGGTTTCGTTTGTCGGAGGAAAAGTATACATCAATGGGGAACCGCTGGATGAATCCGCTTATCTGGATGATTCCGTCCAAACGGATTGTGGGGGCGAAGATAAAACGTTTACGGTTCCGAAAGACTCCTATTTTATGTTGGGAGATAACCGGGAAATTTCCCTGGATGCACGCTATTGGAAACACACCTATATTACGACGGATGATATGGAGTCAAAGGAAATCTATATCATTCCATTTCATAAGCTTCCATGGTTTTGATTTTGTGTCTTGACACCTGACGGGCATGTGAGTATACTCTATGTAATATGTCGAATGTTACAAGAAATGTCTGTATAGAATGGCATTCGGTGAAAAGGAGTATTTTATGTTAACTACAAGAGAACTGCAGGATGAGATCATCCGCCTGAAAAAAGAAAAGGATATCTGTATTCTGGCGCATGCATATCAGAGTCATGATATCTGGGAGGTGGCTGATTATGTGGGAGATTCTTATGGACTGAGCGTGCAGGCTGCAAAAGCGAAGCAGAGCACCGTGCTGATGTGCGGGGTTCGTTTTATGGCAGAGACGGTCAAGATTTTATCCCCACAGAAAAGGGTATTGTTATCCAACAGCAATGCAGGATGTCCGATGGCAGAGCAGATGGATGTGGAACTGATTTCCGGGGTGAAAAAGATGTATCCGGATTATACAGTGGTAGCGTATATCAATACGACTTCCGAGTTAAAAACGATTTGTGATGTCTGTGTCACTTCCTCATCGGCAGTTCAGATTGTAAAGAATATAGAAAATAAAAACATTTTGTTTATTCCGGATTGCAATCTTGGAAAATGGGTGGCCGATCAGGTGCCAGAGAAAAATATCAAGCTGTTGCAGGGAGGGTGTCCGACGCATGTCCGCATGTCGAAACGGGATGTGGAGAAAGCGCGAAAGGCACATCCGGATGCACTTCTTCTGGTACATCCGGAATGTCTGCCGGAGGTTTCCGAGCTGGCGGATTATCGGGGAAGCACAACCGGAATCATGGATTATGCAAAGAAAAGTGATGCAAAGGAGTTCATTATCGGAACCGAGAACAGTATTGTGCAGCATCTGCAGTTTGCATGTCCGGACAAGCAGTTTTATCCATTGTCAAAAGACTGTGTCTGTCATAATATGAAACTGACCACACTTGGAGATGTATACCAGTGTGTAAAAGGTACCGGTGGAGAGGAAATCCGGCTGGACGAAGAGGTGCGCGTAAAAGCAAAGCGTTGTATTGATACCATGCTGGAACTTGGCAATTAAAGCAGGTTAGTCGGCAAAGATGCGCACCTTGCGGAGCAGAAGATTATGCTATGCATCCGCTTGGGCGCGAAAGTGTGCGGTAAACGCACACTTTATTTTTTTACCGATTTTATGAGGGAATCCAATGTAACAGTTGTGGTGGTATCACCAGCAAGGAGTGTGTACGTTTCTCCTCTGGTGAGTTTCGGACAACTGATTACAACGGAATTATAGGATTTTGCAGGGGTATAGGAAAGCAGTGTATTTCCATTGGCATCCTGTAGTGTAATTTTCCCCGAGATCATTGCGCTGGATACGGTGATAAGCATGCTTCCCTGCGAGGATGAGCTGGAAAAATTTTCTGCCATGCCACTGGAACCTGCGGCAATGACAGTTCCACCGCTGATGGTTGCCGTACCAGAACAATCCAGAGCACCGTCTCCGCCCTGTACCGGTCCGTCAATATAAATTTCACCTCCGGTGACGGTGAGATCACCGTTGGAGTCAAGACCGTCTCCGCCAGCGTTGACGGTCAGCATACCGCCACTGATCTGGATCAGATTGTAGTCGGTGGCCTCTTCCATGTTTCCTGGTCCGGGACCGTTATTGCCATCCGGTGCACCTTTTGAGGCTTCCGGCATTTCCGTGGAATCGGAATTTTGCGGAGGCTGCGGGGCTTCTGTAGAGTCAGCGTTTTGTGGAGGTTGCGGCATTTCCGTGGAATCGGAATTTTGTGGCCGTTCAGGAGGAGTGTCGGATGGCGCTTTTTGATTTTGGGATGAATCGGAAGAAGCGGAATCCGAAGAATCCCCTGCGGTGCCGTCGCCGGCGGCATTTACACCGTCGTCACTTGAGGTTACAGCGTAGCTGCCTCCGGTGATGGTAACCGTTTTACCTTCTAAGCCTTCATAACTTTTGGTGATTGTAACAGTTCCGTCATTTAAGACGAGGTCTCCGTCGGCATGCAATCCGTCATCCCCGGCTGCGATGGTTATGGTGCCGCCGTCTATCTGCAAGGTCTCTTCGGCATCCATACCATCTGAATCACAAGTGATGGAGAAGATTCCATCGGCAATGTAGATAAATCCTTTTTCATCATTGTCTGTATTTTCGCTGTGGATACCGTCTTTTTTTGCATTTAAGGAAAAGACACCGTCGGCAATACGCACACTATCTTTTCCGGAGAGCGCATGCCGGGCAGCAGTGATGTCGTAAGTGCCGGATGTGATGACAAGATCATCTTTGGATACAATGCCATGTCCGTAAGCGGCATGGATGGTCAGGGTTCCGGAACCGTTTAAGCTCAGATCCGATTTGGAGAAAATCACGCCATCGATGTTGTTGTCATCAATAGCAACGAAATCCTTCGTGTTTGTTAAGGTATTGGAAGTGTTTTCGGCAAGCGTTACAAATACTTTGTCAGCAGATTTTATATAGAGAGCGGCACTGGTGTCGCAATTGATGCTGGCGTCTTTTAATACAATCTGCACTTTTTCGTCGGAAGCATCAACAACGATCTGTCCGTTGCTCAGGCTTCCACTTAGAACATAGGTACCGGCCCTGGTAATGGTGATCTGATCATCTGAAATCCGAACGGCAGAGGAATTACAGGTACTCTTTGAATCGGAAAGGGTGATCTCTGTGGCATCCGCCGAGGCATAGTCACTCTGTTTGTCGCGTCTGGTAAACATGTCTGCGGCATCCAGATAAGTGATGGAGTCACGGATGGAAGATGCCTGCGAACTTTCCGTGGTTGTTTCCGGTGTTGCGGCACATCCACAGATCGCGCAGGCCAAAAGGGAATAACTGATGATTCCGGCAAGTAATTTGTTATAACTCATACGAATCCACCTCCTGTTGGTAGAGGGCAATCTCCAGGTTGCCGTTACGGCAGCGGAGTGCGTCAATAAATGCTTTTTCTGTAGTGTCATCTTTTAAAGTCACATGGTACTGTAATTTGAATAGACTGCCCATGTTGCTGGTTTTTACGGATACCAGGTTGTATGTACTGGTGTAAGAGGTAAAAATATCATCAAATACGTCACTGTAGTTGAGATCCTCCGGAATAGTGATACGAAGAATTTTCTGCGGGCGTTTCTGCGGGAAGGCAAAATGGTTCAGGCCATACATTACAAGTCCTAGTATCAGAGAAAAGAGAATCGCAAAACCAAGGTATCCCATGCCGCAGATCAGGCCTGCTGCCATGGCAAGAAAAAGTGTTGCGATTTCCCGTGCCGTGCCGGGTACAGAACGGAATCGGACGAGGGAGAAGGCACCTGCGACAGCGACACCTGCACCGACATTTCCGTTGACCATCATGATTATGACACAGACTACGGCGGGCAGCAGTGCCAGCGTAATCAGAAAACTGCGGGAGCAGAGTTTTCTGTCATAAATCAGGGCAAGAAACATGCCAATGGCAAGGGACACGAACAGACAAAGCAGAAAGTTTGTGACGGTAATGGTACTTGTGGTAAAAATTCCTTCAAAAAATGTATGCATAATCAAATGATTCCTTTCTTTAGTTAGATGCTGGCCTGTTTTTGGAGCCAGGCTGTTCCATATTTGGAAAATGAAGTTTTATATATTTTTTCCCGGCTGAGCAGCTGAACCAGCCAGAGAGGAATGGCATCGGCAGTTTTGACTTCCATCAGAATTGTATCTGCCGGAAGCACTGGCGTGCCGCCGATGCCGGTGGTAAGGGTTACGTCATGATCGCGCCAGAGAATGTTTTCATCAAAGGTGATGCGAAACTGTGGATCATCCATTGCATAAAAAGCTGCGCGGTCGTAGGAGAGCAGCATCCGGGGCATCAGGTTGTGGTAGTAGAAAAGACAGTAGTCAATTTCCCGAGAGATCTGCGTGTCCATGATAGAAGCATGGGAAAGCAGATAGCGCCGGGCTTCTTCTTCGGACATTGCGATTCGTCTTTTGTATACAACGGACTGATATTTTTTCTTTAACTCCACAAACACGGTGGTATCTGTGTCTGCAATGCCGTAGCTGCGTACCCGGAGTTTTTCCTTGTAGAGTGGTTTCTCCAAAGAACGACGGATGAGCAGATCGTCCGGTGTGTCAAAATAAAGACTTAAAATGGTGCTTTTTCCGTGGATATCCGGTTTCATCCGGCCTTCAAAGGCTTCTGTTATCTGCCGGTACTGTGTACGGCTGAGCAGATATTTCATTTCGTATCGTTTAAAGATCATTTGATCACTCATGATGGTTCTCCTTTGTTTTGATAGGATCAGTATAGCGGGGGAACTTTAAATGAACTTTAAAAGGCACACAGGTATTCTGAAAACAATTTATGAAGAAAGAAAAGGAAAACTTAAGAGAATCTAAATTGACTTGCAACATAAACTTATATAAAATAAAAAGCGCGGAGATGTTCGCAAAGTTCATTTCAAACGAAGAGGAGGAATTTTATATGATATGTCCGAAGTGCGGCAGTGAAATGCCGGATGACAGTGCGTTCTGCACCAGATGCGGAGCCAGCTTACATACAGGATCACAGGAAAATCAGAATTCGCAGGGAGGACCACAGCAGGGAAATCCACAGGGAAACGGAGCACCGTTTGGTTACGGAAATCCGCAGGGAAACAACGGAGCGTACTATGGCAATCCACAGATGAACAATGGGATGCCGTACGGGCAGCCTTATGTAGATCCTAAGGATCATTCTGCAGAATTTGACGGAAAAGATATTGCGGATCACAAGCTGTTTGCAATGCTTCCATATCTTCTGGGTATTTTAGGAACCATCGTGGCACTTCTTGTGGCAAAGGATTCTCCTTATGTCGGATTTCATGTGCGTGAGGGAATCAAGATCCTTGTGCTTGAAGTCCTGCTGGGACTGATTACTGTAGTGCTCTGCTGGACCGTTGTAGTTCCGATTGCAGCAGTCGTATGTTTTATTATTTTACTGGTCGTTCGTATCATCAGTTTTGTCAATGTCTGCAATGGAAAGGCAAAAGAAGCTGCCATAGTCAGCAATTTCGGATTTTTGAAATAACTTATACAGATCAATGAAAAAGAGAAGAAGATTCTGCAGTTACTGTTCACTCAGCACCTGAACACCATGCTGTTCAGGTGCGTATGAACGTGATGTAAGAATCTTCTTCTCTTTTTTGTGGGAAAATGGGATATTTAATTGAGAAGGATGGAAAAGGTCAGGGAATTTCCATCTTCACTTCTTGCAGAAATTTTCCCTTTGTGTGCGGTTACAATGGCGTAGACTACGGAAAGTCCGATACCATGTCCGCCGGTTTTGGTATTGCGTGAGGTATCCGGGCGGTAAAAACGTTCAAATAACTCATCGTGTCGGCCCACAGGAATCGGATCGGTTGTATTCCACACGGTAAGTGCGAGTGCGCGTCCCTGTTTGTGGAAAGTCAGCCGGAGTTTTCCGTTTTCTGTGGAATACTTAACAGCATTGTCCAGAAGAAGGGAAACACACTGGCGGATGCTGCCTTCATTTCCGTGATAGGTCAGGTCAGGGGCAATGTCAAGTTCTAAAGTTTTGCCGCGGGAAGCTGCATAGGAAACAAAAGGTTCCGCAGTGTCGATTACGGCATCGGAAATTGCAAAATCTGTCATTTCCAGCTGCGTGGATTCTTCATCCATACGGGAGAGAAAAACCAGTTTTTCCGTCAGGGAAGTCAGCCGGGCAATCTGTTTGCGTGTGCTTTTCGTCCACTGGTTTTCTCCACCGGTCATCTCCAGCACTTCGGTGTTTGCATCGATGATCGTCAGTGGGGTTTTGATTTCGTGGCTGGCATCCGTGATGAAACGTTTTTGTTTTTCGTAGCTTTCTGCGACGGGCTTTACCAGCATGCCGGAAAATAGAACAACCAGAAGAAATACCAGCAGCATACCTGCAAGACTGATTCCGATGCTGGCAAGCAGGAAGGTATGGAAGGTGTTTAATTCCCGTTCACAGTTGACAAAAATATACATACGTGTGTTATCGCTTGTGGTGACAAGCCGGTAGCGGTAACAGCTGATAAATCCCAGAGTGTGTTGTTTTTTATACAGAGAAGCCGCATAATTTTTTGCTTCTTTGGTGGAAACAGCCGCAATTTTTCCGGTATCGACCTGATCTACGGTTCCTTTATCTGTCAGGGTTACTGTGAAAAAGCGGGTATCAAAGGCTGATTCCGGAGAAATATCCCGCCGGGCCAGTTCCTTTTCTTTTTTGGGTTCTGGAGGTGTCTGGTTGTCATCCTGAGGAGTGTTATCTGCCGGATTTTCCGGAAATTTTCCGTCATTTTCTGCAATAACCTGTATCCGCATGTCGGCGTTGCGGCAGACGTTGGTGTAGTTGGCGATATTGATGCCTGCCATAATGACAAACAACACCAGTGCCATGGAACACATGGCAATTGCAATAAATTTTTTTCGTAGTTTTTTGATCATTTGTAAAATGTCCTTTCCTTATGGGAGCATACATACAGAATATCCCAGACCGCGGGTGGCCTTAATCTGTATGTGTGCGTGCAGGGACGCAAGTTTTTTGCGCAGATAGGAAATGTATACCCATACAACATTAAATTCCGCTTCACTGTCGTATCCCCAGATTTTGTCCATAAACTGTTCTACAGAAATAACTTGTCCAGGGTTGGTCATAAGCATCTCTAACATCTGATATTCTTTGTTCGCAAGCCGCAGAGTGCCGGTATCGGTTGACAACTGGTAGGTGCTTCGGTCCAGCCGGACATCGCCAAAGGAAAGGATGGCATCGGTAGTTTCGGCCTGCCGTCTGGTCATGGCCCGGATGCGTGCAAGCAGTTCTTTCATCGAAAATGGTTTTGTCAGGTAATCATCTGCTCCGCTGTCGAGACCGTTGACGCGGTCATCAATTTCGGATTTGGCGGTCAGCATTAGAATTGGCAGATGGTTTCCCTGGGCACGTACCTGTTTTAAAACACTGATGCCATCGAGTTTCGGCATCATGATATCAAGAATCGCACCGTCGTAGTTGTCCCCTTCCGTCAGATAGTCCAGGGCGTCCTGCCCATTGTATACGGCATCTACAGAATAATTATTATGTTTGAGCACTGTCACCAGCGCATCGGATAAGTCTTTTTCGTCTTCTGCAAGAAGTAATCGCATCGTGTTTCCTCCTATTCAGCTATATTGTAACATCTTTATACATAGAAGATAAGACGGGAACCTTAAATATACTTAAAACATTCGTAAGTTTTATCGTTTTACAGGATAACATACTTTTTACATTGAATTTACATTAGCCTGGTTATGCATTTTACACAGACCCGATAAGATAGCAACTGTAATGAGGAACAACATGAAAGAAAGAGGAGAAAATCATGAAAAACAAACTTGTAAAAATGATGGCTTTATTGACAGCAACAACAATGGTCGCTGCAGGTGTGATGGGATGTGGCTCTGACAGCAGCGATGCAAATGCTAATGCAAATACAGATACAACCGCATCTGATACAACCGCAAATGCAGATACAACAGATGGATCGGATCTGAGCGGAACCGTTACATTGGCAGGAAGTACTTCTATGGAGAAACTTGCAAATGCTATGAACGAGGCATTCATGGAGAAATATCCGAATGTTTCCGCAACCGCAGAGTTTACCGGATCCAGTGCAGGAATCGAATCCCTTACTGCTGGCAGTGTTGATATCGGAGATGCTTCCCGTGCACTTTCTGATGATGAGAAAAGCCAGGGTATTGTAGAGAATATCGTAGCAATTGACGGTATCGCAGTTATTACAGATACAGCAAACACAATCACAGATATTAAGTCTGAAGATCTTGCAAAAGTATATACTGGAAAGATTACAAACTGGAAAGATCTCGGTGGACCAGATGAACAGATCGTAGTCATCGGCCGTGAAGCGGGATCTGGTACAAGAGATGCGTTTGAGGAACTGATGGATGTAAAGGATTCCTGCAAATATGCACAGGAACTTGATTCTACAGGTGCTGTTTTAGCAAAGGTTGCAGCAACTCCTGGAGCAGTCGGATATGTATCTTTGGATGTTTTGGATGACACCGTAAACGGATTAAAGATCAACTCTGTAGAACCGACAGAAGATAATATTCTTGCAGGAACCTACGTATTACAGAGACCGTTCGTAATGGCAACAAAAGGTGAAATCTCTGAGCAGAGCAAGCAGGTACAGGCATACTTTGACTTCATTAACTCCGCAGAGGGACAGAATGTTATCAAGTCTGTAGGACTGATCATTCCAAACAATAAATAATCAATTATAAGAAACACGTAAACAGGCAAACGAGGATAAAGATATGACAGGCGGCAAAGCAACAAAGCACATCGTGGAAACGATTGCAAAAGTAATATTTCTTATATGCGCAGCCGTTGCCATCGTAGCAGTTCTTTCCATAACGGTTTATATGTTTGCAAAGGGCACCCCGGCACTGGCAAAGGTCGGGGTGATTGACCTGTTATTTGGAACTGTATGGCAGCCGACAGCAGCAACACCATCTTATGGTATTTTATACATTATTCTGACTTCTATTGTAGGTACTGCAGTGGCAATTCTGATCGGCGTACCGATTGGAATTTTGACAGCGGTATTTATCACAGAAGTTTCCAATAAAAAGCTGGCAGCGATTGTACAGCCGGCGGTAGAGCTGCTGGCAGCAATTCCGTCTGTAATATATGGACTGCTTGGACTTATGGTCTTAAATCCACTGATGTACCGTCTGGAAAAGAGGGTGTTTGCAGGAAGCACAACCCATCAGTTTACCGGTGGTTCTAATCTGCTTTCGGCGATCATTGTACTGGCAATCATGATTTTGCCTACGGTGATCAATATCAGTGTTTCATCCATCCGTGCGGTACCCGGACATTTAAAATCCGCTTCGCTTGCCCTTGGAGCAACACATATCCAGACGATATTTAAAGTTATGATTCCGGCAGCAAGATCCGGTATTATGACAGGTGTGGTTCTTGGTATCGGCCGTGCGCTCGGAGAAGCCATGGCGATCAATATGGTTGCCGGAGGTTCGGTAAATCTGCCGCTTCCATTCAACTCGGTACGTTTCCTGACCACACAGATTGTAAGTGAGATGAGTTATGCAGAAGGACTTCACCGGGAAGTACTCTTTACGGTAGGACTGGTACTGTTTATCTTTATTATGATTATCAATCTGGTGCTTGCGCAGGTGGAAAAGAAAGGAGCCGTTGAAAAATGACAGGAAGTAATACAAGTATTCGTACGAAAACCAGACACCCGGCGGATTTCTTTACTTATGTTGCCATCTATGTGTGTGCAATTGTTTCCGTTGCGCTGCTTCTCGGAATCATAGTGTATGTATTTGTGAAAGGCATCCGTAGCGTCAACTGGGAATTTCTTACCAGTGTCACTTCGGTGTTAAAAGGAACGACCGGTATTGCGGGAAATATTGTAAATACGCTTTATATCATAATTGTAACCATGCTGATTGCTACCCCCATCGGTGTTGGTGCGGCGGTTTATCTGAATGAATACGCAAAACCGGGAAAATTGGTCAGCCTGATTGAGTTTGCAACCGAGACGCTGGCAGGTATTCCGTCCATTATCTTTGGTCTGTTTGGTATGATGTTTTTCGGACAGACACTTCATCTGAAGTATTCGATCCTGACAGGTTCCTTTACCCTGACGCTGATGGTGCTTCCTTTGATCACACGTAATACACAGGAAGCATTAAAAACGGTTCCGGACAGTTACCGGAGCGGTGCCATCGGTCTGGGAGCCGGAAAATGGCATATGATAAGGACCATTTTATTGCCGTCAGCGATGCCAGGAATTATCACCGGTGTTATTCTTGCCATCGGACGAATTGTCGGTGAGTCAGCAGCACTGTTGTTTACAGCGGGAAGCTCGGGCCTCCTCCCGAAGAGCTTTGCCGATCTGCTTGCAAAGGCAAAAATGCCTGCCGGAACTCTTACCATTCAGCTTTATCTGAGTGCAACCAAGGGTGAATTTGGAGTGGCATTTGGTATTGCAGTGGTGCTGTTGATTATTGTTCTTGGCATTAACCTGCTTACCAAAGCGCTGGCAAAGAAATTTGATGTCAACCGCAGATAAAATATATAAAGAAATCCTTCGGAAAACCGCTTCCGAAGGATTTTTGCGTATGTTAAAAAAATTATGCACTGGTAGGCATGGGAACGTGCGTCAGATTCTGTCGTACCTCCTGAAACTGTTCCGGAATATCTTCTATAGGCATGTTTTGCAGTACATCGGTGGTGCCGGCCTTTAATGCGGTTTCATAATACCAGCATTTGTAATCGAGAGTATTAAGTGTCTGCTGCAGGGAAGCCATCTGCTCCAACAGGACAGCGCGCTGGTGCTGGAATAACTCTAAACGTTCCTGGATCGTGGAATCTCCCTGTTGCAGAAGAACAATATATTTTTTGATATCTTTGATCGACATCCCTGCTTTTTTCAGACATTCAATGATCTGCAGCCATTCGTAATCTTTTTCCTGAAACATCCGAATACCACCGGAAGAACGTTCCACAAAGGGAAGAAGGCCTTCTTTATCGTAATATCGCAGCGTGGAGCCTGGAATCCCAAGCATTTTTGACATTTCTCCAACCGTATACGTCATATGCACATTCTCCTTTTTGTAATTGCCTTTTTCTTGGATTATAAATTTCTCTGTGAAATCCGTCAATGGCTGTTTTACGGGTTTCTTAGAAATAATAAAGGAAGAAAAGATACCTGAAAATATTTAAAAGAAAATCCGGGAATACTTATGAATGACAATCATTACGGAAACCGTAATAAACCAATTTCATAAAGGAGGAAGAAATGACGGAACCGGATACTATAAAATTATTGAGAGAATGTGATGCGGGAATCAAGATGGGAACGGCATCCATCGGGGAAGTACTCGAAAAGACTGCGAATGAAAAATTAAAAAAACTGCTGGAAACATGTAAAGAAGGACATGAAAAACTGAAAGAAGAAATTCAGAAGAAACTCGAACAATGTCACGATACGGGAAAAGATCCAAATCCGATGGCACAGGGAATGTCCTGGATGAAAACAAATGTAAAACTGGCCATGGATGAATCGGATGCAACGATCGCGGATCTGATAACGGACGGCTGTAATATGGGGGTAAAATCTTTAAGCCGTTATCTGAACCAATATCAGGCTGCGGATGAGGAAACAAAGGATATTGCAAAAAAATTGATAAAACAGGAAGAAGAATTAAGCATTCATATGCGGCCATTCTTATAAATCAGGTTGAATTTTGTATAAAAGCACACTATAATATATAGAGTTTATATATTAAAAAGAAGGATGTGAAGTGATGAAACTGGGAAATCCTAAGACAAATGCGGATGTCCAAATGTCGGAAGCATTTGTCACAAGTGTGTTTTTGGCACTGTCCGGAGGCTTTCAGGATGCGTATACATATTTTACGCGTGAGGAAGTATTTTCCAATGCACAGACGGGAAATATTGTTCTGATGAGTACGCATCTGATGATGGGAGAATGGCTGGATGTGTTACGATACTTATTACCGCTTCTGGCATTTGCATCTGGTGTTTTCTTTGCAGAGAAGATTCATGTGATCTTTAAATATGCTAAGAAACTGCACTGGCGGCAGGGTGTGCTTTTGATGGAAATTGCAATTCTGTTTTTCGTTGGATTCATGCCAAAACGCCTGGATCTGCTGGCTACCGTGCTGGTATCGTTTGCATGTGCAATGCAGGTACAGACGTTCCGGAAAGTAAGCGGATATTCTTATGCAAGCACAATGTGCATCGGAAATCTCCGTAGTGGAACAGAAGCATTTACCGGTTATCTGCAGACCCATGACACAGAAAAATTAAAAAAGGCACTGTATTATTTTGGCATTATTTTATTTTTCGGACTTGGGGCTGGTATTGGAGGAAATCTCTCCATCCGGTTTGGATATCATATGATCTGGGTATCGAGCGGATTGCTTCTGGTCAGTTTTCTGCTCATGTTTGTGGAAAAGATGGACCGATAAATGGCTGGTTAACTGCATGGTCTGGGAGCCTTTGAGTTTCTTAAAAGGGACGGATTTGCGGGGATTTTTTTAGATATAAGATTTTTTGATGCGACGGAAGAAGAGAGACATTCTCTTTCTCCAGAAAAATTTGTAAGTCAGCGCCGATGTTGATTTCAGGTTGGTTTAACAATAATTTTACTTTTATGCTATTAGCGTTACATAATGGAACTACGGCGCAGTTACAAATTTGTTCTTCCGAAAGAAATGTCCCCCTTCTTCCTGGTGATTGGAGAAATTATAAGTAAAAGAATGACGCCCGCAAATCCTGTCTATGTAGAAAATATAAAGGCACCAGAGATTGCAGTTAAAGGCGCTCCCGGAAGAAAATACGTGTCATGGGTGTTGTAAAGTGATAAATATTTGGAAATTCCGACATATCAACTTATAAATGAAAGATGGGTTCTATATAATCAAAATTCATCGGAAAGATATCGGTGTGGTCTCTATGCCAATAAAATTCATGTAAAAGATACCATCGTGGTACCTATATATTGAAAATTTAACATTCAGATACCGGAAAGTCTCTATAGATCAAAAATTGATTCTCCAGGTACCACTTTTTCGAAAAAACCGGTACCTGAAGAAGCAATTTTTAATATATAGGTGACATTTTCTGATTTCAAGCATTAAAATTTTGAAAAAGCGTCACCTAAGACTTTAATTTTTCATCTATAGATACCCGGCCTTATCATCAAGTGATTTAACCGGGTATTTTTATGTTTAATCCGGTTCATGGGATTCGTATATCCTTTTCGTGAGCGCCTTTAACTGCAGGTTCTGGTGCCTTTATGTTTGTTCCACAGACAGGATTT
>DLQV01000069.1:0-3899 GCA_002474415.1 Lachnospiraceae bacterium UBA7598 | reverse complement strand
TTATAGTTTTCCAATCCACAGAATTTGACGCGTGTACTGTTTTGTGAAGGTTTGTTCTGCAACTTGCTCCGGAGTTCCATCATGTAACGCTAATGGCACAATTTAATAGAATTGTTAAAACTTATCTGAAATTGGTGCCGGAGCTGACTTGCAGAAAAACCGGAACAAAAGCATGTACACCGCAAATTCGTCGCATCGAGAAACCTTATATCTAGAACAACTCCCCGCAAATCCGTCCCACTTGCCAAACCCCAAAGGCCCCAGACCACGCAGTTACCAAGCAATTTATAAAGTTTTGAGATACTCCACAATACTCGTCACACTGTTGGCACCATCCGCCACCGCGGTCACAATCTGACGCAGCTTCTTGGTGCGGACATCTCCTGCCACAAAAAGTCCCGGCTGCTCTGTCACACCGTCTTCTCCGGCACGCACATAACCATGATCTAAATCCAGCACAGACGCCACCGCATCGGTCTGCGGATTCATACCGACCGCGATAAAGATACCGCTGACCGGCAGTTCTTTTTCTTCTCCTGTCCCGGTGTTTGCGATTACCAGATGATCCACCATCTGCTCTCCACAGATTTCTTTCACCACGGTATCCGGCAGGAAGGTAATCTTCGGCTCATTTGCCACCTGTTCCTGCAGTACCTGCGTGCCACGCAGTTCCTGTCTGCGGTGAATCAGATACACTTTTTCACATCCGGCTGCCAGATACAGGGCATCTTCCAGCGCCACATCTCCACCGCCGACAACAGCCACTGTCTTGTTACGGAAAAATGCTCCATCACAGGTTGCACAATAAGACACCCCGGCTCCTGCCAGTGTTTCTTCTCCCGGCACCCCGAGCTTCCGGTGTCCGGCTCCGGTTGCCAACAGTACCGTTTTTGTCTCATAGACAGTTCCAGAAGCACCGGTGATTTTCCACGTTCCGTCTGTATTTTTCTCTACATTATCCACTTCATCGCTGATGAACGGAACCTCCAGTGCTTTTGCATGCTGCTCAAATTTCTGTGCCAGATCAAACCCATTGGTTTCCGGCAGTCCCAGATAATTGTCAACTTCCTGCGTATAAATCATCTGTCCGCCACCCATCGGCTCTTTCTCTAAAACAACCACATCCAGACAGGCACGCTTTGCATAAACAGCTGCCGAAAGACCTGCCGGACCGCTTCCTATAATAACTAAATCGTACATGTTATTCCTCCTGATTTTTAAGAATCTATTTCATAAATAATGGCATTTTTTATTCTTTCCTATTTTACCATACCCCTATACAATACGCCATTTTCTTTTCTCCAAAAATAACAAAATATCCTTTTTTTACTAAAATTTTACATGATTTGGGGTTGAAAAATCAGTTTTCAAATGCTAACATAACCAAGGATTTAAATCCACAATCATAAAAATCTGCGTAATGGAGGTGAAATTCATGGACAGTAACGATAGTTTTGGGCGAAGTAGACATTTCAATACCGATGCTTTTTTCACTGGCAAAATTATCGTTTTCACTGGAAAATGAATTTTGCCGATTCATGATGTTTCAAAAGCACCGGTGGGTGCTTTTTTTGTGCCTGAATATATATAAATTTGTATACCTGAGCCCTTTTCTATTGTGCATATCCGCAGCATGATGTGTTTTTAACGCACATGATGACTGCACACAAGGAAAGGAGAATTCATATGAACAAGAAATATTTAGAACTTACAAAGCTGATCCGAAGCAAACAGAATGACCATGAAATCTTAAAATGCTTATCTAATTATCACGAAAACGACATTGCCGATATGCTTACGGTTATGACTCCAAAAGAGAGAAAACGCATTTATACACTTCTGGGGCCACAGAAAATTGCAGAAATCTTCGCATATCTGGATGAACCGCAAATCTATTTTTCCGAACTCTCTGTCAAAGATGCCGCCAAAGTAGTTTCCCTGATGGATTCCGATGATGCCGTTGACGTCCTCGAAACTCTCGACGATAAAAAGAAATATGAAATCGTGGAAAACCTGGACAAAGCTGCCATAAAAGATGTAAAAATGCTGCTTTCCTATGACGATGACGAAATCGGAAGCTGCATGACAACCAACTACATCTGCATTCCAAAGGGACTTTCCGTCCGTCAGGCAATGAGCGAACTGGTCCGTCAGGCCGGAACCAACGACAATATTTCAACCATTTATGTACTGGATGAATCCCGGAAGTTTGCCGGAGCTATTGATCTGAAAGATCTTATTATTGCAAGAGAACATGATGTGCTTGATGATATTATCGTCCACTCCTATCCATCGGTAACTGATCATGAAAAAATCAATGACTGCATGGAAAAAATCATGGATTATGCGGAAGATTCCATCCCTGTCCTGTCGCAGGACGGTCATATGCTCGGTGTTATCACGTCCGAAGATATCGTAGAGATGGTTGACAATGAGATGGGGGAAGACTACGCAAAACTGGCCGGCCTTACCGCCGAAGAAGATCTCAAAGAAACCACGGTACAAAGCATGAAAAAACGCCTTCCATGGCTTATTATTCTGTTGTTTCTTGGGATGATCGTTTCCTCTGTTGTCGGTGTCTTTGAACATGTTGTGGCTGTACTTCCGATTGTAATCTGTTTCCAGTCTCTTGTGCTTGACATGGCCGGAAACGTCGGCACCCAGTCCCTTGCAGTTACCATCCGTGTCCTGATGGATGAAACGCTCACCGGAAAACAAAAACTTTTCTTACTGGTAAAAGAAATGAAAATCGGCCTTTTGAATGGTGGAATCCTTGGCATTATGGCGCTTGCACTGCTTGGCATCTACATCCACCTGTTTAAGGGATATACCTGGATTGGAGCGTTTGGCATCTCCGGCTGCGTCGGCATCTCGCTTCTCGTGGCAATGGTTATCTCAAGCCTCGTAGGTACTGTGATTCCAATGTTTTTCCATAAGATAAAGATCGATCCTGCCGTGGCATCCGGTCCACTCATTACAACGGTCAATGACCTTGTGGCTGTTGTGACTTATTACGGCCTGGCATTTTTGTTACTGATCATGTAAAAACATAATCACTGCACCACAATACCGAAAAATGCTGCCTGACGACAATATAGTACAGACAGCATTTCTATGTTTGACAATTTCTAAGGAGCAGTTCGCATATAAAAGTACGCTTCGCGGATACCCTTTACTGAATAACCAATTCTTCAATTGTCACATTTTTCTCTTTGTCAATATCAAAAGCTTTAAGCACCGGCTGATCCATATCCATCAGGGAAAGAATCAGGTAATTGACCGTCGGATCATACGCCAGACGCTTATCTTCCTCAGACGGGCGTGACGGCGATTCCGGATGGGAATGCCAGTTTCCAAGCGGTACCAGACCGTTTGCACGCATATCTTTCACTGCTGCAAGCTGATCCTTCGGATTCATGGAAAAATGCTCATTGGTGTGATCCACATTCTCCAGCAGATACACCTTCTCAATGATCTTTTTGTCTCCGTCTTTGGTACCTGCGATCAAACCGCATGCCTCTTCCGGAAGATTTTCCTTCGCATGAGCTAAGATTTTTTCATAGTCTGCTTTTTTCATGGTAAGCATAAAATTTTCCTCCTTTTCAAGGAGCAAATCGCATATAAAGTCTGCTTCGCAGAGGCGATTTGCGTAGGAGATATCGCTTACGCGATACCTCAGTGATCCGGGCACTCAACCTGCTCGTAATCGATCAGTTTTGTGATGGTCGGATGATCGCCACAGATTGCACACTTATGATCTGCCTTTGGCAGTTTGATGGTATGGAATTCCATCTTTAACGCATCGAAAGTCAGAAGCTTTCCGGTTAAGAGATCGCCCACACCGATCAGGTACTTGATGGCTTCCATCGCCTGTAATGATCCGATGACACCGCCCATTG
>DLQV01000282.1:10349-15926 GCA_002474415.1 Lachnospiraceae bacterium UBA7598 | reverse complement strand
ATCTTTCTGTGCTTCCACATTTATGATGATCTGTGACAATCCATCTCTCATACGCACATAAAAAACGATATCAAATCTTACCAGACCTTCATTGATCTCTTCATTTTCTGTATTGAAACCGACCAGTCTCTCACCATTTTTTTCGCTGGCTGCATTTGTGAGTCCGGGTTCTACCGGTACCGTACTGATATGTGGTGTTCCTTCAATGCAATTGACCACATCCTTTGGATTCATACCCTTAAACTCATCAACTGTTTTTACCAGTATATGTGCCAGTATGCTCTTCTGTCCTAACAGACGCTTTGCACTCGTATCATACTGTGCATCCTTATCTGTTGCTTTTACTGCATTTTTCAATTCTGTATTCACTGGTCTTCCTCCTTTTTGTAACAGATATAGTCATCCCTAAAGAGGCATCTGACCACACTTATATTATAACTTACCCATTTCTTTTATACAATCAATTTTTACATTTGGAAAATGCACAAAAGAAAAGCTCCAAATCTGTCATAGACTTTGCGTCTTGATTCCATCCATTTTTTCACACTATCTGCATCGGTACATGTTGTTCCTGTTCCTCATGTTCCAAAAATTCCTGTACCTCCGTTGTCAGCATTTGACGAATCGCTGGTGCGACGCCGGATCAAACAGATAACCATCTGGAATGATCACATCACCGTCGAACTGAAATCCGGTGTTAGTATTGATATTGATGCATAAGTCTATAGACGCACGAAACCCTTCTGACCATGATGGTCGGGAGGGTTTCGTGGTTTTATTCTACTTTTATTTCTGGTAGGTAATAGATTTTTCCATCTTTAGCAATAAGCTGTACATCCTCAGAATACAACTCAGACACATCCGTATATAGCGTATTCTCACCAGAAGCCTGTGCACGAATCATGTCTGCCGTACTCTTTTCAATTGACCGATAATTGAAGTCTTCGTCAAATAATCCCGGAAGGAAATGAATTACTCCATCAACCCCTGCTCGTTTCCTTCTAGCTTCGTCTGTATCGATTTTTAACCTCTCTGTTGTACCTTCATGCCATGCAGCAAGCCTGCTTTGTGTATCTTGAACCTGCTTTGTATATATTGGAAGGATGGCGATACATTGTTTTCTCGAAACTGCTCCAAGGTGCAACGTATACCTCAAATCAGATATTTTATACAACACATCCAGCAATGATTTTTGATACATAAACCAGTTTTGAGCATTACCTACGACTTTTTCATACGCATCATAGTCAAGGTCTGTTTTCTTTGCAAATCCAGCTAAAGTTAAATTTGCCTGTCCCAGTAACTGAGTGCATTCCTCTTCAAGTCTGTCTAACTGGTTAATCTTCGATATTCTAAGCTCATTATTTTCTAGGATTTCCGTCTGAAAATTTGCAATCTTTTTTACATGAGCTACGAGAGAAAGCACACGACTTCTATACTCATTATCTTGGAAGTTTTGTATTTCAGAAATCCCATCACTAATTGCACCCAATTCTGCATTTATTTGTGTCATATAATACTGGCCAACAACCATCGATGCGACACCCATAGCCGCTGTAGCGGTGTTTGCTACCACTGCCGTTCCTTTTAGTGCTTCAACAGCCACTAAATTGGCATGTCCTTGAATGCCATCTGCACCTCGATAGAATCCTCGAACCGCCCCTCCCATAGCCTTTGAATCAGTTAATTTAGCTCCAGCCGGGATAATCGCTCTATATAAAACACTGCCATTTGCTGCTTGCACAGCCTGTGCTGCATTATTAGCAGCATTTCCAGCTTGCGCTAACCCTGGAACAAGATTATTTACATGAGCAAGGACTTTACTATCCGTGATTTCAACCAGTGCATTCTCATCCTTGATGACTTCTGCAGGAAGCATTTCCAGCTCGATAATTAATTCAGTAGGTGCATCATCAGAAACAGCTATCGCATGTTTCTCTGCGTCTGTTTTGATATCCGCACTTGCATTTACCTCTTGATTATTCTTTTTTCGTTGAATAATGAACATGCATATTGCCAACACAGCTATTACACATATTCCAATACCTATGCACTCCATTTTCTAGTACCTCCTATCATTTTCTATAATAGGCCTTGTAAATTTTGCGAATCAAGAAACCGTATACTTCTCAATTGAACCACATGGTTTCGCTATTTTCTTATCAAAAAGTACAATGTTTCGGCCAACTTCCGACACCGTACTTCCATAAATAATACCAGAATATCCAAACAATCTATAATACTGAGCCATAGTCTGAAAAGGTGCGTACATTATACCCTTATCAGCCGAATTATCTAAGGGTTCAAATATCTGCTCAGAGAGCAGTTTTGAATATGTATAAACAGCCCACTCTGTAAATAATCGTTTGAATTCTGTTTTATCCACACTGTATCGAGGAACTCTACCCAATATTTTTGCTATCTTAACTCCCTTTTTTACTTGCTCATTACCATATGATTCAAGCATCTGATTTAACTGCTCATAACTTTTATTGTCTGCAATTGTTAAATCAACAATCTTTATATCACTATAAGCCTTTTCAAGTTCGAAGTGACAGAATCCAAAGTCATCCCCTACATGCGCTCTGCATTCAGCTTGTGCACACTGATGTATATCGGATTCATTCCCAAGTGCTAAATACAACCATTCTACTCCGGGAGGACTGAATCTATTATCATTTTTAATAAATTCTTTCTTCGGTATAAACCTTTCATAATCAGGAATCTCGTCTTTTTTGAGAAGGCACCCTCTACCTACTAAAGTACCATCAAGGTCCTTCAACTTTAAAGTACTATGTTCAATCCCAAAATTATCATAAAACAAATCATTATAGACCTTAAGAAACGTGCATTTTTTTGCTTTATCAATGTCATCATATGAAAAAGTTCCTATAGCTAACGCATCTCGAAACTCATCCCATGACTTTCTTATCATTCTTTCATTATTCTTTGTATCTCCAAAATCAAAAAAATGACCCATGTTTTATTTCTCCAATCCTTGTCATCTATTCCACCGCCAAGTCCATCCCTTAATATCGAGTGGATTGAACTGCGGTCGGTGTTGACAACAATTCCACTGCCGCAACTCACGACATCTAATCCACAGCCTAAACCCCACCGCAATTTTCCGACCATCCACTTTTTCTCCGGTCAGACTAAAAAGTAGATATGTTTCCATATAAGAAAACCGAGCTTTTCACAAGGCTTCCTTGATAATGCTAACCTTGCAAAAAGCCCGAAAATACGCTTTGTTTTGGCGCTTAATTTTATTTTTTCGACAGCAAGCAGACCGTCTCCACATGCCCCGTATGCGCAAACTGATCAAACGCCCTTACCTTTTTCAACTCATATCCGCCATCCACCAGGATACGCAAATCCCGTGCAAGCGTTGCCGAATCACAGCTCACATAAACAATCCTCTGTGGCTTCATGGCAAGCATCGTTGACAGACACTGCTCATCGCAGCCTTTGCGCGGCGGATCGACTACAATCACATCCGGATGACGCATACCGGCATCCAGATCGTCGCTGTTATAAAACTGCGGCAATACTTCCTCCGCTTTTCCCACAAAAAACTGCGCATTCGTAATGCCGTTTAATGCAGCATTATTCTTTGCATCCTCGATCGCCTGAGAAACAATTTCCACTCCGTATACCTGCTTTGCCTTCTGGGATAAAAAAAGAGAAATCGTGCCGATCCCGCAATACAGATCCCAGACCGATTCTTTTCCGGTCAGCTCCGCATACTCCAGCGCTGTGCTGTAGAGTTTCTCTGTCTGTACCGGATTAACCTGATAAAACGACTGCGGAGAAATGTGATAGGCAATCGCCGTATCCTCCACCGAAAAATCTCCGGTATTGCGCAGATGAATATAATCCGTGATGTACGGCATGCCCCAGATACATTCCGTGCGCTTTCCAAGAATGACATTGGTGCGCTCGGTATTTACATTATAGGAAATGGAAGTCATCCCCGGCAGCACCGAAAGCCTCTCGATGAGAGCTTCTTTTTCCGGCAGCCGCTCTCCGTTAATAATCAGACATACCATCACCTCTTCGGTGGTAAATCCATAGCGGATCAAAATATGGCGCACCAGCCCGGTTCCGGTAGTCTCATCGTAAGCCGGAATCTGCTTCTGCAGCATCCATTCCTTTACTGCCATAAGCACATCCTTATTTTCCTCTACCCCAAGCAGACAGTCTTCCACCGGAATGATGGCATGCGTACGTGCCGCATAAAATCCGGTCACAAGTTTTCCCTCTTTATCCAGTCCCACCGGAAACTGTGCCTTGTTGCGGTAGCGGAAGGGATGCTCCATTCCAACGATCGGTAAACACACCTGCTCTAACTCTTCTTTGGAAAATCCTCCAATCCTCTGCAGATTACTGCGCACCTTGTTTTCCTTAAATGCAAGCTGTTCCTCGTAGGAAAGTGCCTGTATCTGACAGCCACCGCAACGACGGTGCAGTGGGCATTGCGGTTCTACACGGTATGGAGATGGTGTGATAATTTCCTCCACACGGGCATATCCATAATGTTTTTTCAATTTTGTGGCACGGGCACGGATTTCATCTCCGATCAGCGCATCCTTGACGAAAAATGTCATCCCCTCGTACTTTCCGATGCCTTCCCCGTCAACTCCCATATCTGTAATTTTCAAAGAAAATAAATCGTTTTTTTTCATCCTATTAACCTGCGAAGTCGGAGTCAAAATATCTTTCGGCTCCGACTTTATCTCATCTTATTTCTTATTTGCTTGTCTTGCGGATATTTGTCTCCAGCAGGCGGCTGTACCCCTGCCATTCAAGATTATTGTCCGGCACGTTTGCCAGAATCTCCCGCATGGTCTCCATCTTTGCATCCACATTGTCCGCAAAGCTCAAAGCCATCGCTTCAACCAGCGCCGGTTTCTTTGGAGATCCATACTCCAGTTCTCCGTGGTGCGCCAGAATACAGTGCTTTAACTCATTTTCCAGAACCACCGGAAATCCATCAATGGAACGGATTCCCTCACCTACCCACTCGGCACCGATCATAATATGCCCAAGCAGCTGTCCTGCATCGGTATAATCATTTGCCGGAAACGCCGACAACTCTTTTAATTTACCGATATCATGAAAAATTGCCGCAGTAATCAGAAGATCCCGGTTCAAAAACGGATAGTTCTGCGCAAAATAATTACAGTTTCTTGTCACGCTGACGGTGTGCTCCAACAGACCCCCGACAAATCCATGATGTACACTCTTTGCTGCCGAATGAAATTTAAACCGGTCTGCAAATGTTTTATTGTCAAAAAATCTGTGCAACAGCTGGTTCAGATAAGGATTTTTCACAGAATCAATATATCCGGTCAATTCGGCATACATCTCCTCCACATCCTTGTCCGTACAAGGAAGATATTCCTTTGGATCAACGTCTTCTTCTGACACGCGACGTGCACGCCGGATCGACATTTGCAGATTTCCCTGAAAACTGGTGACATCTCCCGTAACCGCTACATAATCCAATGCATCAAATTCATCAATTCCCACGGAACCCGGATCCCAGATCTTGGCATCGATCGTTCCCGTTTTATC
>DLQV01000282.1:0-10324 GCA_002474415.1 Lachnospiraceae bacterium UBA7598 | reverse complement strand
CCCGTTTTATCCTGCAGAATCACATTGTCGTATGCTTTTCCGGCTTTGGTCAGTGCCGCCTGTTTAAATTTACATAAATATACTTCGTTTACTTTTTCTCCTTCACGGAGAGATTCGATATATCTCATAATAACTCCTTATTTTTTATTTCTACTGCAAAACGCCAGCTTCCAGCTCACAGGTAATCTGTTTATACCCTTTGGTTCCTTCTCGCATGACCGTAACGGAATACTTTTCCTTCGGCGTCAGTTCCAGCAGTATTTCCCGAAACTGTTCGGCATTGGAAACTTCTTTTCCTGCAACAGAACGAATGACGTCTCCACTCTGCAGTCCCGCTGCCATAGCCGGTGAATCCATTTCCACCTTCTTGATATAAACGCCTCTTGGAATATCATATTTCTGTGCTATATTCTCGGTAACGGTAGAAATATGCATGCCCAAATACGGTACATTTTTATTTGCAAACAACAGGTCAATGACCGGCATCAGTTCCGATATATCCACCGCTGTCAGTGTATTGGCCGAATCTGCACCATAACTTTGCATTACCACACCAACCATTTCCCCGTCCGTATTGATCAGTACGCCACTTCCGTTCTCACTGGCAACAATATCGGTCGTATATACGCTGTAATTATTATCCGGAGTGGAAATTTCATTATTGGTTGCCGTAATGGTCCCGGTCAGGATCGAATAATTCGTTCCAAGCGGACTTCCAAGCGCAATAACAACGCTTCCTTTATGTACAGTCGCCGGACTTGCCGTTTTCATCACCGCGATAGCATTTTTTGTAGACGATTCCAACTCTGACAGATTCACGGTAAGTGCCGCAAGCCCCGTATTTCCATCATATTTGACCAGCTTTGCCTCTGCAACGGTATCATCAATAAAAGTAACCTTGATCTTTGAAGCGTCCTTGATTGTCTTTTTCTCAGTAAGAATCCAGAGCTTACCACCACTTTCTCCAATGATCGTACCACAGCCCTGACCTTCCCGTTCATAAGAATTATTAAACCAGTCTGTATCACTGACTACCCCTGTGATCGTAACGATGGATTTATTGGCCGTATTTCCAATGGCATACAATTCTGTCTGGATCTGCTGATAATCGTCCAGTGTCATCTGCTGTCTTTCTTCCGGAGTCTGTGTCTCCTCCTTTTCCTCAGACTCCTGCTCCGTTTCTTCCACCGATGCCTGCTGTGAATCCTGTGCTCCGGTATCCGGCACTGGGCCTTTCTCCTGCCGCAGAACCGGAAGCATAAAAAGCAGCACCAGGCACACAGCCAGCGCGAATACGCCCCCACAGGCAGCAGATTCCCCCAACCGGACCCACATTCGTTTATAATTCTTTGGTTTGTCCTTAATCTGTTCTCTGACAAATGCATTCTTTGGTTGCTGTTTATCACTCATAACCACTATTATATTCGCATTTCCATACACTTGCAACAATCACATTATTTTTCTTTTCCAAAATGACACTTTGCGTTATAATACAAGAAAGAATACTATATAAAAAGGAATATTACTATGAATCAGAAAGTTTATCATACACTGGAATATTATAAAATACTCGATCGCCTGGCGGATTATGCCAGCTGTGAAGAGGCAAAAGACCGCTGCCATAAATTAGTTCCCCTGACCGATCTTGCAGAAATTTCGCATTTGCAGAAAACTACAGCGGACGCACTCAGCCGTCTGTATCGTGGAAGTGGAATCAGTTTTTCCGGCGTTCACAATGTCAATGCATCCCTGAAACGCCTCGACATCGGCGGCACTTTAAACACCACAGAGCTCCTTACGATCTGTTCCCTGTTAGAAGTCGCCAAACGTGTCAAAGCCTATGACAGAAGTGACAGAAACGATGAAAAAACAGATTCCCTGTCACCGCTTTTCTCACAGATCCAGCCGCTTTCTCCTCTTTTGGATGAAATCCGCCGCTGCGTTGTCGGAGATGATGAAATTGCAGACGATGCCTCTGCGGCACTTTCAAAGATCCGCAAATCCATTCGTGGAATGAATGACCGCATTCATGCACAGCTGACCAATCTTATGAACAACACAACCACCCGCAGCTACCTGCAGGATGCAGTGATTACCATGCGTGACGGACGCTACTGTCTGCCGGTCCGCGCCGAATCCAAAACTTCGGTTCCCGGTATGGTACATGACCAGTCCTCCAGCGGTTCTACCTTATTTATCGAACCGATGGCCGTTGTCAATTTAAACAACGAGCTGAAGGAACTGTTTTTAAAGGAACAGGAAGAAATTGACCGTATTTTGGCAGATCTTTCTAACCGTGTGGCAGAGAATGCAAACGGCATCCGGCAGGATTATACCGTTCTTGCGGAACTGGATTTTATTTTTGCAAAAGCGGAACTTGCCAAAAGTTACAACGGTGTTGCCCCTGTCTTTAACGAAGAGGGACGGATCAATATCCGCAAAGGCCGCCACCCGCTCTTAGATCCTAAAAAAGTGGTTCCGATCGACGTACGTCTCGGTGAGGATTTCCGACAGCTGATCGTAACCGGTCCAAACACCGGCGGTAAAACCGTTTCCCTGAAAACCGTCGGTCTGCTGACTCTGATGGGACAGTCTGGTCTGCACATTCCGGCCGGGGATCGCTCGGAACTTGCCATTTTCCAAGAAATTTTTGCAGATATCGGAGATGAACAGAGTATTGAACAGAGTCTGAGTACATTTTCTTCCCACATGACCAATATCGTCCGGATTTTGCAAAAGGCAGATGACCAGAGTCTGTGCCTGTTCGATGAGCTCTGCGCCGGTACCGATCCGACCGAAGGTGCCGCCCTTGCCATCTCCATCTTAAACAAACTGCACCAGTATGGAGCGGTCACTATGGCTACCACACATTACAGTGAATTGAAAGTCTATGCGCTCTCCACAAAAGGTGTTGAAAATGCCTGTTGCGAATTTGATGTTGATACGCTCAGCCCTACCTACCGACTGCTGATCGGTATTCCTGGAAAGAGTAACGCTTTTGCCATCAGTTCCAAACTTGGACTTGCAGAAAATATTATCGAGGATGCCAAAGGCCGTCTGAGTGAGCGTGATGTCAATTTCGAAGATATGCTTGCCAATCTCGAACAGAGCCGGATCACCATTGAAAAAGAACAACTGGAGATCCAGAAATACAAAGCAAAAATTGAGGACTTAAAGAAGAAACTGACCGCCAAAAACGAGCGTCTGGACAACAGACGTGATGAGATACTGCGCAAAGCCAATGAAGAAGCCGTACAAATTCTCAAAGAAGCCAAAGATCTTGCTGACGAGACCATCCGCAATTTCAATAAATATGGTCAGGGACAGGCACCAATGGCCAAAATGGAAAAAGAACGCAGCCGTGTACGTGACAAAATGAGTGCCAGTGAAAAAGCTCTTTCCATGAAGAAAAAAGAAACGGTCAACCATAAAGTACCTAAAAAACTCCGTATCGGCGATTCCGTGCGTGTACTGTCCATGAATTTAAAGGGTACCGTACACACCCTGCCAAATGCCAAAGGAGATCTGTATGTCCAGATGGGCATCCTGCGTTCCCTGGTCAATATCAAAGATCTGGTACTGATCGATGAAGATGCCTCTCCGGCAGCAAAGAAATACGGCGGTACTTCTTCCGGCAAAATAAAAATGAGCAAAGCAGCATCTGTATCCACAGAGATCAACCTGATCGGTATGACCGTAGACGAAGCCATTGCTCATCTGGATAAATATCTTGATGATGCCTATGTGGCCCATCTGCCATCCGTCCGGATTGTTCACGGAAAAGGAACCGGCGCGCTGCGCAATGCTGTACAGGCACATCTGAAAAACCAGCGCTACGTGAAATCTTACCGGATGGGAGAGCCATCCGAGGGTGGTGCCGGTGTGACTATTGCAACTTTTGATGTTTAAATTACCATTGATTTTTATCTATACAAGGAGGGATTTCCATGTCCAAACAGAAAATACTGATTGTGGACGATGACAATAATATTGCTGAACTCATTTCTCTGTACCTGACCAAAGAGTGTTATGATACCAAAATTGTCAATGACGGAGAAGAAGCTCTGCATGCATTTGAGCACTACAACCCCAATCTGATCCTGCTGGATCTGATGCTTCCGGGCATTGACGGCTATCAGGTCTGCCGGGAAATTCGTACTAAGAGCAATGTTCCAATTATTATGCTTTCCGCCAAAGGTGAAATCTTTGATAAAGTACTCGGACTTGAGCTCGGTGCAGATGATTACATATTAAAGCCATTTGATTCCAAAGAACTGGTGGCACGTGTAAAAGCGGTTCTTCGCCGTTTTCAGCCTGCCAAAACCGAATCTGTCGTAGAATTAAAATGTGTGGAATATCCGGGTCTGACCGTCAATCTGTCCAATTATTCCGTCATGTACAATGGCCATCCGATCGATATGCCGCCAAAGGAACTGGAACTTTTATATTTCCTTGCTGCTTCTCCAAACCAGGTGTTTACCCGCGAACAGCTGTTAGATCACATCTGGGGATATGAATACATCGGAGATACCCGGACCGTGGATGTCCACGTCAAACGTCTTCGGGAAAAGATCAAAGATCATGACACCTGGTCAATCGCCACGGTCTGGGGAATCGGTTATAAATTTGAGGTAAAAGGATGAAAAAAACACTGATCCCCAAACTCATTTTCGGCTATGTCCTGTTTGTGGTTCTCGGCTTTATCATCCTGTGTACGTTCACACAGCATGCGATTACACATTATGCCGAAAAACGCGAAGCACAACAGCTGTATCGGGAATCTGTGCAGATTGCATCGGGCTATGCAGACAACTATTCCAAATACAGCTTTTCTTTGCAGGATTTTCAAAAACAGATGCAAAGCCTCAGTGAATATCTTTCTGCAGAAATCTGGATCATGGACAATCAGGGAAATATCCTTTTCGATTCTTCCGATGAATCCGTTGGAAAAGATGCCGCCAATGCCGACTATAAAAGACTAAAGGACTTCAATACCTCGGATTTTGGCAACCGTTACTATATAACCGGTAACTTTTATGGATCATTTTCGGAAAACACCCTTACGGTATTTTCTCCGATCACAAACGGCTATCGAATTCACAATTATGTGATGATCCATAAATCCGTGTCCTCCATCACACAGGATGCAAACGGTTTTATGAACATTGTTTTCTACACCGTTGAATTTGTTTTTCTGACAGCATTATTTCTCCTTTTGCTGTTTGTACATGGATTTTACCGTCCACTGCATCGACTGACAACCGTTTCCGAGAGCTATGCCAAAGGGGACTTCGAACCGCGTACACAAATCCACCGAAACGATGAACTGGGATATCTCGCCAACACTATGGATTATATGGCAGATGAATTAGATACTCTCGAAGAAGACCAGCGGAAATTTATCTCAAATGTTTCCCATGATTTCCGTTCTCCGCTGACATCGATCAAAGGATATATCGAAGCCATGCTAGACGGAACCATTCCTCCGGAACTGCAGAATAAATATCTGAATATCATCCTATTCGAAACCGAACGCCTGACCAAACTGACACAGGGAATTCTGGATCTGAACCGTTTTGGCCAGCATCGCGGTATGATGCTTGATCTCACGGATTTCGACATCAATCACATGATAAAGACAACCATCCTCACCTTTGAAGGGACCTGTTCTTCCAAAGGGCTTTCCTTCGATCTTGTCCTGACGGGACCGGAATTATATGTTCACGGTGATATGAGCAAAATCCAACAGGTTCTCTATAATCTGATCGACAATGCCACAAAGTTTTCTCACAACAATGCATCGATCAAGATTGAAACAAGCATCAAAAATGAAAAAGTTCTCATCTCCGTGAAGGACTCCGGAATCGGAATTCCGGCAGAGAGCATCAAAAAAATCTGGGATCGTTTTTATAAGACAGACCTTTCCCGCGGAAAAGATAAACGCGGTACCGGTCTTGGACTTGCGATTGTAAAAGAGATCATTCAGGCACATAATGAACATATCAATGTTATCAGCACCGAAGGAGTGGGAACAGAATTTATTTTCACTCTCCCACTTGCAAAAAAAGAAGTACAGTCATAAACTGATGTACTTCTTTTTCTTTTAGTCTATGGTAAGTTCCTGATCTTTCCGGTCATACACACTGCGATACATCTTCGTATCCACACTTTCCTTATCCAACGACTGTTTATTTTCTTCTGTCACAACATCTTCACGCAGCAGATCCGTTTCAAAGCGGTATCCCTCCGTTGTCACAGCCCGCAGATAGATACGCAGCTGCTGACGCGAAGCCGTTTGTGCTTCCGTCCGCTCCACATCTTCTTTCTGTGTCTGCGGTATCTCATATGCCATCTTACAGGTGACGGTATCAGAACCGGAATCAACGGAAGTTCCTTCCGAATCCTCCTCCACTGCCTGTTCTGTCGTCACCAGATCTTTATCATCCTTTGATGACTCCTGTTTTTCCTGTAGCAGATCCTGCATCAGATCCTGCGTCCAGATTTCCTCTCCACCCAGGGATGCTGCTATTTCAAAACTTTTAAAGTGATACATTGCAACATTGTCAAGCGTATAGGTACACTTTCCTTTCATGGAAAGTTTTCCGTCCTTTAATGCCGGCGTTCCATCTAACGTTCCTGATAAAACCTGATCAAATTTTCCGCTGACGCCATCAAAGTCTTCTACGACTTCCGTTGTCTTCTTTTTGCCATTTGCCAGAAGAAACGTAACATTTCCATTGAAGGTTTTATTAAGCGGAAGTGTAATATTTCCTTTAAACATATAACCGTCTGCTTTCAACGGACATTCTGTCGTTCCAAAATAAATGCTCATCGTTGTATTATCCGTATACTCTTTTGGAATTACAGAAACTTCCACCTTATATTCCCGGCGGGCGAAATCCATATCCGTCACTTCAATGGAATAATCCTCGACCATACTGGCTTCTTCTTCAAGTGTTTTCTCAATGCTCGACTGCATTCCTCCAACATCCGAAAGAATGATATTGGTCGTATCCTGCAGATAGGCAAGCTGATTGGTCAGCTCACTAACTTTTCCATACATCAGAACACCAAACACCAAAAGCAAAACAAGGATCAGTACGACGAGTATTTTTTTCCAGTTTGCTTTCCATTTTTTCATAGAAATTATTCTTCGCTATCCTCACTCTTTACGATCGCAATTCCAAGTTCCTCCAGCTGCTTCTCATCTACAGAACCCGGTGCCTCAGACATCAGATCAGAAGCATCCTTTACCTTCGGGAATGCAATCACGTCACGGATGGAATCCGCATGTACCATATGCATGATCATACGATCCACTCCATAAGCAAGTCCTGCGTGTGGTGGCACACCATAGGAGAATGCGTCCAGAAGGAATCCAAACTGCTCATGTGCACGTTCCTTGGTAAATCCAAGAACCTCAAACATTTTCTCCTGGATATCATCCTGATGGATACGGACAGAACCACCGCCAAGCTCCGTACCATTTAATACGATATCATACGCTTTTGCACGAACTGCGCCCGGATCTGTATCAATCTTATCCCAGTCCTCTTCCATTGGCATGGTAAATGGATGATGCATTGCCATAAAACGATTCTCTTCATCAGACCACTCAAGAAGCGGGAACTCGGTTACCCACAGGAAATTGTACTTGTTTTCATCGATCAGTCCCAGTTCTTCTCCAAGCTGTAAACGAAGTGCTCCTAATACATTCCATACGATCTTATTCTTATCGGCAGCAAACAAAAGCAGATCTCCTGGCTTACCGTTCATCTTTGCAACCAGTGCGTTTAACTCGTCTTCTGTCATGAATTTTGCAAAGGAAGACTTGTAAGTACCGTCCTCATTGATGCACAGGTACGCAAGTCCTTTGGCACCACATCCTTTGGCATGCTCCACAAGCTTATCAATCTTCTTACGAGGCATATGTCCCTGTCCCTCGACATTGATACCGCGGACAGAACCACCATTTTCCAGTGCTCCGGTAAATACACCAAATCCGCAGCCCTTTACGGTCTCAGATACATCGACCAGTTCCATACCGAAACGGGTATCCGGTTTATCAGAGCCAAAACGATCCATGGCTTCCTGCCAAGGCATACGCTGCAGTGGAATCTGTACATCTACACCAATGGCTTCCTTAAACACGAATTTTAACAGACGCTCGTTGACATCCAGGACATCATCAATATCTACAAAGGAAAGCTCCATGTCTGCCTGTGTAAACTCCGGCTGACGGTCTGCACGCAGATCCTCATCACGGAAACAGCGGGCGATCTGGAAATACCGATCATAGCCGGATGCCATCAGAAGCTGCTTAAAAAGCTGTGGAGACTGTGGCAGTGCATAGAAATTTCCCGGATGCACACGGCTTGGCACAAGATAATCTCTGGCACCTTCCGGTGTGGACTTGCACAGGATCGGAGTCTCGATCTCCAAAAATCCCTCGTTTGCCATAAACTGACGCATCAGTCCGAGCACACGGCTTTTCAGCATTAAATTCCTTTGGATGTCCGGTCTGCGCAGATCCAGATAACGGTATTTCAGACGGATATCTTCTTTTGTCTGGCTGTTCTCCTCAATTGCAAACGGAGGCGTCTGCGACTCGGATAAAATACGAAGGCTGGTTGCGATTACTTCGATGTCTCCGGTCTTTAAGTTTTCATTGACTGCTGCGGAACGCTTCTGTACGGTTCCCTCAACTGCCACAACATACTCACTTCTTAAAGTTCCTGCCTTTGCAAATCCCTCTGCTCCGACACTGTCCTCATCAAACACGATCTGTAACAGACCACTTCTGTCACGCAGGTCGATAAAAATCAGACTTCCTAAATTTCTTCTTTTCTGTACCCAACCCATAACGGTTACTTTTTCACCAATGTTGGCACTGCTTACCTCGGTACATCTGTGGCTTCTGTGTAAGCCTTTCATTGATTCTGCCATGATACTTTTATACTCTCCTTATTCTATCTGTTAAAAAATTCCACAAATTCTTCGTATCCTTCTTTGCTTAACTGCTCTTTCTGGAATTTCTTGTTCTTATTCATGCGGACTACCAATACCTGCTGTCCGTTCTCGCGGGCTTCTTTTGCCTGCTTCATCACATCCACAAGTTTCTCTGCCGGATACTTCTTTTCCACTAAGTAAGCGACTCTCTTCGGGCGCTCCGGAATCTGGAAACCGCTCTCCATCAGAAGCAGGATAATACGCTCAAATCCAATGGAAAAACCACATGCCGGCACATCGTTTCCTGTAAATTTTCCAATCATCTTGTCATATCTTCCACCACCGCCGCAGGCTGCACCAAGCTCCGGCATTGCAATCTCAAAAATGGTTCCGGTATAGTAGCTCATGCCGCGCACGAGTGTCGGATCAAAGACCAGTGTAAACTCTGCGTTCTTCGTCGCATTGACTGCCGTTGCAATCTCTGTCAGGCTGTCTGCCACTTCCTGATCCAGGAAATCTCCCAGCTTGTCCTTTAAAAATGTCACACCTTCTGCAACATCCTTGCGGTCTTTTAATAACTCAAACAGCTCTAAATACTTGTCAATCGACTCTTTTGCATAGCCCTCTTCCTCGAGTTCTGCTGCCACACCTTCGAGACCGATCTTGTCCATCTTATCGAGGGTGATGAAAATGCTGTCGTAATCATTCTCCTCAAATCCGCTGTATGCCGCCATTGCCTTTAAGATACGGCGCTCATTGATGCGGATCTCAAAATTCTTAAATCCGAGTCTGCCAATCGTAGTGGTTGTCGCAGTGATCAGCTCGATCTCTGCAAGATTACTCGGCTCACCTAAGATATCAATATCGCACTGGGTAAACTGACGGTAACGTCCACGCTGCGGACGGTCGGCTCTCCACACACTTCCAATCTGCAATGCCTTAAACGGTGTCGGCAGATCATTGGCATGATTCGCATAGAAACGGGAAAGTGGAACGGTCAGATCGTAACGCATACCGAAATCGACCACATCCGCTTCTTCCTTTGCGGTCTCCAGATTTAACTTCTCCCCACGCTTTAATACTTTAAAGATCAGTTTCTCGTTCTCTCCACCCTGCTTGTTGGAAAGGTTTGCAATGTTTTCCATGCAAGGAGTCTCGATCGGGGTAAATCCAAAGCTGCGGTAGGTATCTTTAATCACGCTCGTCACATAATCACGGATTTCCATCTCTGCTGGTAATATATCTTTCATGCCGTTGACCGGCTTTTTGCTCAGTGCCATTTGATTTCCTCCATTTTTTTCTCTCTTGAACATCAGCCCATTTAAAATTGCCTTCGGCAAGGGCTGATGATTGCGGTACATCTTTGATGTATCGC
>DLQV01000155.1 GCA_002474415.1 Lachnospiraceae bacterium UBA7598 | reverse complement strand
AAATCTATTATACGAGGAAAAGATTATGTCTAAGATTTACAAGGGAACGGCAGAGCTGATTGGCAACACCCCTCTTGTTGAGGCAGTTAACATTGAGAAAAGTCAAAAATCAGAGGCAACGATTTTGCTGAAGATCGAGGCTTTCAATCCGGCGGGAAGCGTCAAAGACAGAATTGCCAAGTCCATGTTGGAAAACGCAGAAGAAAAAGGAATTTTGAAAAAGGATTCGGTTATCATCGAGCCGACCTCGGGCAATACGGGAATCGGTCTTGCAGCAATTGCAGCGGCAAAGGGATACCGTTTGATTCTTACAATGCCGGAAACCATGAGTGCAGAACGCAGAAATATTCTCAAAGCCTACGGTGCAGAGATCGTGCTGACAAATGGTGCAAAAGGAATGAGAGGTGCGATTGAAAAGGCAGTTGAACTTTCGCAGAAGTATGAAAACAGTTTTATCCCGGGACAGTTTGACAACCCTGCAAATCCTGAAGCACACAGAAAAACAACGGGTCCCGAGATTTGGAAGGATACAGATGGAAAGGTTGATATTTTCATCGCAGGGGTAGGAACAGGCGGAACGATTACTGGGGTAGGAGAATACTTGAAATCGAAAAATCCCGATGTGAAAATCGTTGCGGTTGAGCCGGACGCATCCCCAGTTCTTTCAGAGGGAAAGGCAGGACCGCATAAGATACAGGGGATTGGTGCCGGATTCGTTCCAAATACGCTGAACACAGGAATTTATGATGAAGTATTTCGAGTGTCCAACGATGATGCTTTTGCAACAGGGAAGCTAATTGCGAAAGAGGAGGGGATTCTCGTCGGGATTTCTTCCGGTGCAGCAGTTTATGCCGCATTGCAAATCGCCAAACGTCCCGAAAACCGCAGAAAAACAATTGTTGTCCTTCTTCCGGACAGCGGTGACAGATATTTTTCAACACCGCTTTTTGCGGAGGAGTAAAGAAGGCATTCCATCAGAATATCACATAAAAAGGAGAAAATTATTATGAAGAAATCAATCATTGCAAGTCTGCTTGCATTTTCCCTGCTGCTTTCTGCGGCAGGATGCTCCGTCACAAATGAGAGCAGTGATGACACAAAATCTGGAGCGGCACAGAATAGCGTATCCGATTCTGCGAATGAAGCCGGTAACAGCGGTGAGAACGCATCGAAGGCTGACGCGCTGGAAAAGACAGATTTCAATCTGGGGTATCTGAATTCGACTGCACATCTTCTTGCGTTTGTGGCACAGGAAGAGGGATATTTCAAAGATGAAGGTCTGAATGTAACATTAACACAGTTCTCCAGTGCATCCGAGCTTGCCTCAGGTCTTGAATCCGGAAAGCTGGATGTTGCATTTATCGGTTCTGTTCCGTCTTTGACATTCCAGAGTCAGGGACATGATCTCACGATCTTTGGCGGTGCAATGACAAATGGCCATGGATATGTCATCAAAGAAGAGTACACCAAGGATTTGTCCAGTTGGGATATTTCCATTCTGAAGGGCAGGAATGTTGCATCTGTAAAAAACAGCATTCAGGACGCAGAACTCCAGATGCTGCTGAAAGATGCCGGCATTGCGATTGGAGAGGGCGATGGCAAGGTAAATATTGTTTACTTCGACAGTCAGAAGGATGCTTATGCAGCACTGCAAAACAAGTCGATTGATGCTGCTTCTGTTTATTCGCCGTATGCATCTCTCGCCAAAGGACAGGGATATGAGGTGGTTTATTACTGCTCAGATGAAGATTCATTGAAGAATCAGCCGTGCTGCCGCCAGGTCGCTGCAACGTCCGCACTCAATGAAAATCCGAATGCTTACGCTGCATTTGAAAGAGCATTGATTCAAGCGTATAAGTTTTCGCAGGAAAACGAGGACGGAACCGTTCAGGACGTAAAAAAATACATCGATATTGACGAAGATTATATCAGAACAGAGGTTTACGGCGGATATGCAAATTCGAGTCCGGATCCAGATAAACAGGGTACTGTCACACTGAAGAATACCATTGTAGAACTTGGATATACCGAGGACTATGACATTGAAAAATACTATAATACAGATATTTATCAAAGTGCACTGGAAAGCTTGGCCGCTGCAAATCCAGAGGATTCTGTATATCAATCGCTGCAGGAGCATTTTGAGCAATATGAGTAAAAAATTGAGGTGAGCCATTTGAGCAAAATAAAAATACAAAATCTGACAGTGGATTACACGGAAAAAAACCAACGGTTTACCGCACTCAAGGATGTGTCTTTTTCGGTGGAATCCGGGGAATTTGTCAGTGTCATTGGTTCAAGCGGCTGCGGAAAAAGTACACTGCTGAGTATTCTGCAGGGAATTAATACGCCTACTGCGGGGAAGATCCTCATTGATGGAAATCCGGTCAGCGGGACAGGAACAGACCGTGGGGTCGTGTTTCAGCACTATTCTCTTTTTCCTTGGATGACGGCGAGAAAAAATGTGGCATTTGGTGTAAAACAGGTAAATAAAGATGCCTCCAGAGTCGAAAGACTGAAAATTGCAGATGAATTTCTGGAGAAAGTAGGGCTTGAAAACTCCAAAAATAAATATCCGTCACAGCTTTCCGGCGGTATGCAGCAAAGAGTTGCGATTGCAAGGGCATTGGCAATGGATACGGATATTCTTCTCATGGACGAGCCGTTTGGTGCGATTGATGCAAAAAACCGTACCATTTTACAGGAACTGCTGTTGGAATTATGGGAGGGAGACGGAACACAGGACAAAAAGACTGTTGTGTTTGTGACCCATGATATTGATGAGGCAATCCTGCTCTCTGACAGAATCATCATGATGTCAACCAATCCGGGCCATGTCCAAAAAGAAATTCTTGTTCCTTTTGAACGTCCGAGAAACCGTGCAGAGCTGATTCAGAAAAAGGAATATATCACGTTCCGAAATGCACTTTTTGCACTGTTTTACGGAGATGTTGCAGATAAAATCGGCGGAAGTGAGGTGGTGTTGTAATGACGATTCGGAAAAGATTCCTGCGTGCAACAAATCTGTTGTTTCTTCTGTTTTTGCTGATACAATGGATTCCCGACAAGCTGGATGCAGATACCGACGCCGCTTATACGATATGGTTTGCAGCTGGCGTAGAAGTCCTTGTACTGCTGGTGTCAGCATTTTCCAAAAAGGAACGGGGATTGAATTTATTTCTTGATATTGTCGGATTTCTATACGGCTTGCTGATTGTCTGGGTTCTGCTGACTGCAAAAGGCAATCTCCTGAACCAGTCACTTTTTCCGCCGCCGGGGCAGGTCTTTCACCAGTTCCTTGAAGACAGTGACAAAATTATCATCAATATCAAAAGTTCTGTTGGAATCATTGTGCAGGGATATCTTCTGGCAGCAGTTACTGCGATTCCTCTTGGTTTGTTTCTTGGATGGAATGCACGGCTTGGAAATGCAGCAGCGTATATTGCAAAATTTCTTGGGTCAATTCCGCCT
>DLQV01000164.1 GCA_002474415.1 Lachnospiraceae bacterium UBA7598 | reverse complement strand
AAAAGTACTTCAAACCGGTCATTTTCTATTGCATAGACCACTGCCCGGTCTTCTTTTACATCATATTCTATTAATCTCTCATGGTTTTGCTCCGCAACCACCCTGAGAAGTTCATTTTGCTTTGCCTGTTCTTTCTGCTCCCGCATAGTAACCTCTTATCTACTGCAGAACCTGATCTGCCACGTTTTTCAACTCACTGAATGTGTGAATCTCAGGAACCTCATCCTTTATTGTTCCAAATCCATATGCCGCATGAATAAATTTAACCCCCGCCTCCATGCTTGCATCATAATCACCCTGAATATCGCCTACATATGCTGCATCATCCAATGCATTTCGCCTGTACAGCAACGCAATATTCTCACCTTTTTGCTTTTCATTATTTCCGTAGCACTCAATATCCTCAATCAGATCGTGCAGTTTGTAATAATCCAGAAAAGCCTCTATATATCCGGACTGGCAGTTGCTTACAATATACAGATGATATTTTTTCTTCAACAGTTCCATCGTCTCCCGGATACCCGGATAAAGAGTTGCTCCGTGCACACGGAGATATTCATTCTCTTCTTCCCCACATCGTGCCAAAAGTGCCTGGCGTTCGGCTTCTTCCAGATCCGGAAACAGAATCTGTGCGATCACATCCATCGTCTTGCCCATCACATGCTGCATATCTTCTGTCGTGATCGGTTCTCTGCTATATCCGGATTTTTTTACCGTCTCATTCCAGGACGCCACCACTTCCGCAGCAGAATCCCAGAGTGTTCCGTCCATATCAAATATGATTCCTTTTTTCATTATGCCTCGTCAATTGCCTTTCCGATATCATGGCGCATATACTTATTTGCAAAATCCACCCATTCGGTTGCCTCATAGGCTTTCTTTCTTGCTTCTTTTAAATCTTTTCCGGTTGCAGTAATGCCAAGGACACGTCCACCGTTTGTCACAATGCGTCCCTCCTTATCGAATGCAGTTCCTGCGTGGAAACAGAAGTAATCATCCTTGCCCTCGAACTTTTCAAGTCCGCTGATTGGGAATCCTTTTTCATAGGAAACCGGATATCCATCAGATGCAAGTACAACACAGACAGCTGCATTGTCTTCAAACTGCAGATCAATCGTGTCAAGTTTTCCATCGACACATGCTTCCATGACATCAATGATATCATTTTTCATACGTGGAAGAACGACCTGCGCCTCCGGATCTCCAAAACGGGCATTGTACTCCAGAACCTTTGGTCCATCCTCGGTCAGCATCAGTCCGAAGAAAATAACTCCGGTAAATGGTCTTCCCTCCGCAGCCATAGCATCTACAGTTGGCTGATAAATATACTTCTTACAGAATTCATCTACTTCTTTTGTATAGAACGGACTTGGAGAGAAATTTCCCATACCGCCGGTATTCAATCCCTGATCTCCATCCTTTGCACGTTTGTGATCCTGTGCGGAAGACATGATGCGAATGGTCTTTCCGTCCACATAGGTCAGAACCGAAACTTCACGCCCGGTCATAAATTCTTCGATTACCATCGTATTTCCGGCATTTCCGAATTTTTTATCTTCCATGATCGTACGCACGCCTTCTTTTGCCTCTTCGAGTGTATTGCAGATCAGCACACCCTTTCCGAGTGCCAGACCGTCTGCCTTTAACACGATTGGCATCTTTGCCGTCTCAAGATATTTTAAAGCTTCTTCCGGATCGGTAAAGTTCTCGTAAGCAGCCGTCGGAATATGATACTTTTTCATCAAATCCTTGGAGAATGCTTTCGATCCTTCCAGAATCGCTGCATTTTTGCGCGGTCCGAATACCTTTAATCCTTCTGCCTCAAAGACATCCACGATTCCGCCAACCAGCGGATCATCCATACCAACAATGGTAAAATCAATGGATTTCTCCTTTGCAAATGCAACGAGCTTGTCAAACTCCATGGCTCCGATCGGCACACACTCTGCTAAAGCTGCAATTCCCGCATTTCCAGGTGCACAATATATTTTGTCAACTCTCGGACTCTTGGCAACACTTGTTACGATTGCATGCTCACGTCCACCGCTTCCAATTACAAGAACTTTCATGATTATCCTCCTATATGTGATGCATTTCCTATTTACTGATATGTACGGTTTTGCCCGTCACCGTCACTTTTCCATTCGCGATCAGATCAATCGCCTGTGGCATAATCTTCCACTCTGCCTGCTCCATGACACGGCGCTGCAGGATCTCCGGCGTATCGCCCTCCTGCACTTCTACGGCTTTCTGCAGAATGATCGGACCGGTATCCGTTCCCTCATCCACAAAATGCACGGTGGCACCTGTGACTTTGACTCCGCGGGCAAGCGCACCTTCATGCACTTTCAGCCCATAATATCCTGTTCCACAGAAAGACGGAATCAACGACGGATGAATATTGATGATACGGTTTCTGTACTTTGCGATCATCTGTTCCGGAATGACGACAAGGAATCCTGCCAGTACAACCAGATCCACTTCATATGCATCGAGTCTGCGCAAAAAATCTTCATTAAATGCCGCACGGCTCTCATACTCTTTCGGACTGATGCATACGGCCTCGATTCCGTGCTTTTTTGCACGTTCCAAAGCGTATGCTCCCGGATTATTGCTGATCACTACCGCAATCTCTGTATTTGTGATTGTTTTTTGTTCAATTCCATCGATAATGGCCTGCAGATTGGTTCCGCCGCCGGATACACATACTGCGATTTTTAGCATAATGTTACACCCTTCTCTCCGTCTGTGATCTTACCAACCACATATGGAGTATCTCCGGCTGCTTTGATTGCTTCCATCGTCTTGTCCACGTCTGCCGGATCGACTGCAAGAACCATTCCAAGTCCCATGTTGTAAGTATTGTACATCATATGCTCATCTACATTTCCCTCTCTTGCCATAAGGGTAAAGATTGGAGGAACCGGATAGCTGTTCTTCTCCACTACTGCATGTTTTCCTTCTGGAAGCATACGTGGAATATTCTCATAGAAACCACCACCGGTAATATGGCTGCAGGCTTTCACACGTACTCCGGCGTTCTTGATAGACTTCAATGCGCCTACATAGATACGTGTCGGAGCAAGAAGTGCCTCGCCAAGTGTTGTTCCGAGCTCATCAATATATGTATTTAAGGTCTCTTTATCCATGCGGAAAATCTTGCGCACGAGAGAAAATCCATTGGAGTGTACACCGGAACTTGCCATACCGATCAGCACATCCCCGGCTTTTACGTCTTCTCCGGTGATGATATCCTTCTTGTCAACCACACCTACGGTAAATCCGGCCAGATCATACTCATCCTCCGGCATCAGTCCCGGATGCTCTGCAGTCTCTCCACCGATCAGTGCACATCCGGACTGCTTACATCCCTCTGCCACACCGCTTACGATCGTTGCAATTTTCTTTGGATAATTTTTTCCACATGCAATATAATCCAGGAAAAATAACGGTTCACCACCGGCACAGGCTACATCGTTGACACACATTGCAACGGCATCAATACCGATCGTATCATGCTTGTCCATCAGGAAAGCCAGCTTTACCTTGGTTCCGCATCCATCGGTTCCGGATAAAAGAACCGGCTCTTCCATATTCTTGATCGCATCCAGCGAAAAAGCACCGGAAAATCCGCCCAGTCCACCTAATACTTCCGGACGCATGGTTCCCTTTACAAACTTCTTCATCAGTTCCACTGACTCATATCCTGCTTCGATATCTACGCCCGCGTTCTTGTAATCCATTTATTTTTCCTCCTAATATCTGTGTTTTAATCTATTATTGTCACTTATAGTATATCGGGTATTTTTCGATTTTACCAATCATAAATGTTAATAAATCTAATTAGTAGTTCTTATATCCCACTTCCTGCAGTCTGGCATCCTTTGCCTCAACCTGCTCTTTTAAGTTTTTCGAATACTCTTTCAGGCGAGCAAGTAAATCCGCATCACTGGTTGCAAGAATCTTTGCTGCAAGAATACCGGCATTTGCTCCGCCGTTGATTGCTACGGTTGCTACCGGAATACCGGTCGGCATCTGCACGATACTGTACAGAGAATCTCTTCCGCCAAGAGAAGTGGTGTGCATCGGGATTCCGATGACCGGCATCGGGAAGATTGCTGCGCACATGCCCGGCAGATGTGCTGCCATACCTGCACCTGCAATAATCACTTTAAATCCTTTTTCCTCCGCACTCTTTGCATATTCAAAAAATACATCCGGCTCACGGTGTGCGGAAATGATCGTCATCTCATAGCTGACGCCCAGCTGGTCTAAGATGTCTGCTGCCTTTGCCATGATCGGCATATCTGAATCACTGCCCATTACAATTCCTACTTGTGCCATTTTAAATATCCTCCTATATGTGAAAAAATTTATGGTTCCATTGCATCCAGCGGCTCATTTAACGGTTCCGTTCCCGGAACGACAAACCGCCCGTTTCTTATAATATCTGTCGTCGTGCCATCTGCACGTACTACCGTAATCGCTCCTAACTCATCATACGGAATCGTAATATCGGTATGACAGTTAAAATATGCTTTTGAAATATCTTCTTTGCGCCGGATCGAAATTTCATTGTCCCTTGCGATGATCGCTTTTCCATCCGGATTGTATGTCATGTTGTCCTCATCGTACGTATAACAAGTATCTCCGACTGCAAAATGCGGACCTGTCTTTTCCGCAATCAGAATCGGAAGCTTATCCGCGATCTGATATTTCCGTGCCATCCGGTATGCGGTGGTATTTGTTCCGATTGCAAACTCTCCCATCGGAAGTGTTTTGTGATGGAACAAAATATTGTCCTCGATATACTTGCGGTTTTCATCCTCAGAATCAAAATTTGTACAGGAATACGCTGCAATTCTTCCGTTTTCAAAATCCAGTTCCAGATTTTTGAAAAGAAATTCCCCAAGATAAACCTGCGTAACGTGCAGCTTTCCTTCCGTTCCCTGTAATACCGGAGATGTGAACACTTCCCCGACCGGAATATTGACATCTGCCACACAGTTTTCAAATGCAGTCTCTTTGGCAGGATCGGAAAGCGGATGAATCTTTACATACAGATCCGTGCGGTTTCCGTTACAGCCTTTGATGTGCACACGGTCCGCTGTATCCAGCACATCAATGATCTTCTGCTGCATATTGCGGTAAAGCATATAATCAAGCGTATTGATATGCACCGTTTCCGCAAAAATTTCTTCGTATTTTTCTCCAATGGACGGAACCGGATAAGCAATAATCGTAAAACTGCGTTCCTCTCCGTGAATATAATGATTGATCAGCTGGCTCTTCTCACTGCGCTCATACACATCGATTTCCCGCTGTTTGTCGGTATAGGTAACACGCTCCTCTTTCTGCTCCGGCGAAAACGGCTTTGTCCCGAAAATTTCGATCACTGCCGGTCCTCCGTAATTTGGAGCAATCGCTTTGTGTTTTTCCCAGACGGTACGGTCAACCTCAAGTCCCCGCTCGATGAGGGCCTTATCCAGCCACAGCCCGCGGTCCTCTTTGTGATCGTACGTAAACTGCTTGTTCAAAGAAATGGAATACGGACGCAGCACCGGCTGCAATCCGATCTTTTTAAAATTGTGAACGGCAGCACGTACCATACGCTCGAATCCCAGCGGATAACGGATCTCCACTACCGACTTTTTTGAAATATCTTTTCCGGTTGTTTCAAATCCGATCCGATATCCTTCGGTAAATGTATCCGCCATTGCCTGCATCTGCTGCTTGGTCAGGGAATGCAGAAAATGCGCAGACTCCGTCTCATCTTTTCCGATATACAGACCATAACGGTACAGATATGCCGGATTATCCAGATCCGCTTCCATCACGATCTGTGTGAAATAGTCATATTCCGGATCGATCAGTCTGCAGATCGCATCTGCGTTAAAAATCTCTGTATAATCATGCATAAAAGAATAAATGCATTTTCTGATCTCTTGCACATTCAGATTCTGTGCATCCTCAAAACAGTTGTAGATCTCAATAAACAGTTCCGCATAAATACACAGATAACGGATGTTTCCTTCCATACAACTGCTGTAAATTCCATGCAGTCTGGCATCCAGTGCCGAGAGCATCGGTCCGTATTCCCAGCCGATCTTGCTGACAGCATATGCCGGGTTTGCATAACTGTCCGCATAATCTTCCTGCACATCCAGATACAGACGGCGATTGATCTTTTTCCCTTCCAGAGTAGAAATCTCTGCCAGCTGTCCGGTCAGGGACGCTTCTGCTAACTTATACAGAACCAGAAACAGTTCCGACATTTCAAAGAAATATCCCCGGTACAGTTCTTCCACGCCGAACGCTTCCTCTTCGCTGACCGTCTCAATGCGCTCCATCACAAGTTCCAGCCGTTCCCAGTATTCCTCATTATTTTTGTGATTGATCTCTCTAAAGCTCATATTTTGTTTCCTTCTTACCATTTTTTATCCCAAAAATCCCCAGATATAGGTTCCGATCCAGCAGACCATATCCAAAAAGGTCAGCCCCAGTCCCAGCCTCGGAAACAACTGGAAGGAATCTTCTTCCCGCAGACTTTTGGCTGCGATGACAAGCACAACAAATGTGGCGATCATCGCAATGACTCCTGCGCTCCCATAATAAACCGACAGCGAACCGCCTCCCTGAAAAGCAAACTTCAGGAACACAAGATACCATATCAGAAGAGCAAGCGCTAATACCGTGGCCAGTATTCCCTGTCTGGAATGTTTTTTCTCGGTAAATTTATAGCCACGTCTTCTCCGGTTTCTCATATGCGTCTCTCTTTCCTACAATCTTTTTGCTTATTTACATCCATACTGTTCATAATAGGCGTCGATTGCTTTCTTGATCGTGTCATCAATTACAATTCTGCCCTGACATTCCCGATTATATAAATGCTCTACCACTTCTTCCATGGTAACAATTGCTTTTCCCTCAAAACCATACTTCTCATGAATTTCATCAAGTGCGCTCTTTACGCCGCCCTGTCCGACTTCCATACGGTTTAAGCTGACCATAAGACCAACAATCTCAACGTTTGCAGCCCCGCGTACTTTTGGAACGGTTTCTTCCATGGACTTGCCGGATGTCGTCACATCCTCGATCATCACCACGCGGTCTCCATCTTTTAAGCTGCTTCCCAAAAATCCGCCTTTGTCTGCCCCGTGATCCTTGGCTTCCTTGCGGTCACTGCAGTAACGGATCTCTTTTCCGTACAATTCACTGAATGCAATTGCGGTGACAACCGCCAGTGGAATTCCCTTGTATGCCGGTCCGAATAATACATCAAAGTCATCCCCGTAATTAGCGTGGATCGCCTTTGCATAATACTCTCCGAGTTTCTTTAACTGGGAACCTGTCACGTATGCACCTGCATTCATAAAAAATGGCGATTTTCTTCCACTCTTCAGTGTAAAATCGCCAAATTTGAGCACATCACTCTCTACCATAAACTCAATGAACTCACTCTTGTAACTTTCCATTGTATACTTTCCTCCTGTATCAAAAGGCATTCTGCCCTTGTTATTTCGCAGTTTTCTATTAAATTTTAGCATACTTCCGGTGGGTTTTCAATGCGCGAATCATAAAATCCCCGGCATTCCTGCCGGGGACTTCCATCGTCACCACAAACCATCCTAAGCATGTTTGACATTATTTCACGGTTACTTTGACTTTCTTACAGACACCGTTCTGTGCATATACATAGATATATGCCGTCCCCGTCTTCTTCGCCTTAATAACTCCGTTCTTATTTACGGTTGCGACCGATTGGTCCGTACTCTCATACCTGATATCAGCATGATGCTTGATCGGGCACTTTTCCTCGATCTGCTTTGCCTGAATCGTCGCACTCTTACCAGCCGTGAGTGTAACGCCTGACTTATTCACGCTCACACCCTTGGCATTCCCGTACTTGCCTCCGCCTGTTGTCACATGAATAACCTTAGAAGCTGCAAGCCATACTTTCCTGCCGTCCACAAGCTTGTATGCCTTCACATAATATTTGTAATAGGTTCCCTTCGTAAGATTCTTGTTGGTATAAGATGTCTTATCGCCATTTACCGTGGCAATCCTGACAAGCTTGTACTTGTTCGAGCCGGTATTGCACTTGTTACCATATACCACGTATCCGTCCGCTCCGGTGTACTTCGCCCACTTGAGGACATTGCCTGTCTTTGTGGATTTGGTCACGCGAAGGCGAAGTGCCGCATAGGAAGAATCCACTGTGATTGACACATCCTTGCCGGAATTGTCTACATCTGTGTCGTTCTTCTCACTGTCATCGTATACGATCGCATAATCGGAAAAATGCGTTGTGGTGAACTCAATCTTTCCGTTCTTGCATCTTGTCTTATAGTATGTCAGTTTACCATCTTCTGCCACATAAACTACGTGATAGTATCTTGCATCTCTTCCGGCTTCCGGTGCAAACCCGACTGCAACCACAGCATTGCCGCCGTTGAAATCATGGATACGCTCTCCGTCGCTGACTAAGTATGCCTCGAATGTCGTTGCAACCCGATGCTGCTCAAGTGCTTTCTTCTGCTCGACATTCAGATTATTCTGCTTCGTATCTTCTACAACCAGCTCGATCTGTGATCCCTTTGCCTGTTCCTCCAAAGTCTGAAGTGTCTTGGCATCCAGCGTTACCGTCGCATTACTTAACGCAATTGTTGTCGAATTGATTCCATTCTTCTGATCGGAAACAGCGTCACGCAACGCTTTAACCGTTGTCTTAGACAGAGAAACCGCTGTTACGGTCTGCTTTGCTCCGGAGAGATCAATGGAAATCGTATCCACCTTTGATTCCTTGTTTTGATTGTTGATAACGGAATTCAAAGTATCCTCCGTAATATCGGACACCTCTGCTTTACCATCGGTAATCGCTACATCCACCTGTACGGTATCTTCATTCTTGACCGGAACTTTATAATCTTCCTTATTGCCCGGCCTGCTTTCCTCCGGAGTGCTTCCCGATCCGCCCGATGAACTCGGAATCTGTTCAAATACAGCCTGAATTTCTACTTCTTCATCCGGCATCACAAATCGGTTATTTGTAATCGTAATGTTTTCGCCTTTGACAACCTTCCACTCTTTGAATCGGTATCCGGCATCCGGTGTCGCGGTCAAGGTTACCTCTGCTCCCCATCCGGCATCTGTTCGGGAAGTTGAAACCCTGCCATGTTCGCTGTCTGTCGTCTTGATATCGTGATGTGTTGTACCTTCCAAAATTGTAAGATCAAAACTTCCGGTTGCAGGCTCATAGCCTTCCTTCTCGATCTTATAATAAACCTTGTGTGTTCCGACACTTGTATAGTTCGGTGCTTCCGGTTTATAGGTTCCATTCTCGCTCTCACTGTATGTGATCGTTACACCTTCAAGATCATTCACGGATACGGTTGCAACATGCGGCTTTCCATCATAAGTGAAAGAGTTGTTTGTAATGTTAATCAGATCCGAATTTATCAATTTCTTTGTGATCTTCCAGGTCTTTGTAAATGTTCCTGTATAATTGCCTTTTCCTGTGATCGTGATCGAATACTCACCGATTAATGTTGCCGAGCGCTTTCCAGCAACCGTATAATCCTTGCCTTCTTCAAGCGTCACATCTCCGTTCTTCACGGTAATGCTTGGTGAATGTTCGGCTCCGTTGTACTCAAACTGCTCATGATCGAATTCAAACGTAGCGTCTTTCATTTCTTCTGGAAGAATTTCAAATGGTGCAGTTAAAGTTTCACTACCAATGGCAACTTTTACCATATAGCTTCCGGCATTCGTTGGGGCTGTTGCGCTTTCCGCATACGTTGTATCACCACACCCTACGTAAGTAACATGCACAGTCTGACCTGTATGGCTTGAAATATTATCTTCAACTACTGCACCGTTGTATGCCTGCCCCGAATAATCAGCATTCGTTGCAGTCAATGTAAGTGCACTTTTATTTGATTCACTTGTTCCGGATGGACACCCTTCTACAGCGCAATATACCTCCATTTTATTTCCATTAACAGAATACTTCCACTCATGTGTATGAGCTGCTGCATTTACTATTTTATTTAAGTCAGCATCTGAAAGATTCTCACCCTCAGTGCAACCCATATAGAATGTGCGGGTAACTGTCTCATTTCCTGCAATGGAATCGATATTCCACTGAGCGGAGTAAGCTGAGTCACACTTTTCATTCACTTGTGGTGCATCTATATAACTATAATGATTATAATCAGTGTTAACTATTCTGAATCCTGTATCTTTTGAAAAAGCAAGGAATGTTATACTGTTATAACTCATAGTCATTATGGAATTACTAGCATTTGTCCTATTGGTACTTCTGTCACAACCACTAAGCTCTGTATCGCCACAGACTGTGACTTTCGCCTCCGATATTGTATCGGATGTACTATTGGTAATTGAAACTGTAAATTTCAGCAACTTACCATCTGATACAATTTCCGGTTCAAGGCTTACTGAGATATTTTTATTATTTGTTTTAGTTTTAAACGAAGAATCCTCATAATGAATCTGATGCCAGGCATTTCCCACTTTTCCAATAACCTCATAAGAACTATCACCTTCTTTATAATATGCCATCCGGCTGTTATCATAACCGGTATATTCCTTATAAGATTCACATGTTACATTTCCTTTATTTGAGCAGCTCTCAACTATTGCATCATTGTATTCATTACCATTCTTTGCCACTATTGCCTCTGCATAGTGGCGTTTTGCTGTAACATTGCCACTATTTTCACAGCCTTTTACAGTACCATTATTTACACCACAAATGCCACCTACTATTTTATCACCTGAAATGTTTCCATAATTATTACATTGTAAAATACTTCCTTCTGAATCATAATTATATCCACATATTCCACCTACGTCTTCATTTCCAATCACTTCTGCATAGTTATTACAATTCGAGATAACTCCCGGGTCATACATATAGGCACAAATTCCACCTGTAGGGGAAGAATTTCCTTGTAGCTTTCCGTCTACATTAAGATTTGAAATCTGTCCGTCATTTACCGTAAATAAGCCTGTATATTCACGATTACTTGTATTGTCAATATTTACATTAATGGTCTTTCCATTACCATCCAGATTTCCATGAAACTGTGAAAGACTCTCCGTAAGCACGTATGTATTGTCAAAATCATCTGATAATTTGTAATATATTTCTGCTTTATTACCATCAAGTATTCCCTTGAGTTCCGCTGTACTGCTGATTATATATGGGTCTTCTTCTGTACCAGAACCGGCAGCCTGTACTGAAGAGCTTTTGCTTTCCAAGGTCAAGGTTGCTCCCTTTTGTATATTATAATCTGCTATTGTGTTATTACCCGAGTTTGCCACTTCCTT
>DLQV01000133.1:13803-15190 GCA_002474415.1 Lachnospiraceae bacterium UBA7598 | reverse complement strand
GAATCTGTTGCTTTTGGACGAGCCGGTATCCGGAATTGATCAGAATGGTATGGAACTGTTTTTTAAAACGATGGATTATCTGAAAAAACATTATGATCTTGCGATTATTCTGATCTCACACGATCTGGATTATGTAGCAAGATATGCGGATCATGTGGTGCTTTTAGATAAGACAGTTCTTCGGCAGGGAACAGTAAAAGAAGTATATGAAAGTCCTGAATTTGAACGGATTTTTTCTGCAGGAAAAGAAGAAACATGGATAAAGGAGGATGAGATAAATGATTGATTGGACCTCCTGGATGGATTATGGATTCATGAAGATGGCATTGCTGGCCATATTGATTATCACACCACTGTTTGGTCTGATGGGTACCATGATTGTCAATAAAAAAATGGCATATTTTTCGGATGCTCTGGGGCATTCCGCGTTGACGGGAATTGCCGTGGGTGTCGTATGTGGAATTCCGGATACGAATATTTCCATGGTGATTTTTGCAGTTGTGTTTGCGCTGTTGTTAAACAAAATCGGAAGCAGAAGTACCGCATCAACAGATACCATTATTTCGGTTTTTTCTTCCTGTTCGGTTGCCATTGGTCTGGCAATCCTGTCGAAAGGCGGAAACTTCAGTAAATATTCGAGCCTTTTAGTCGGGGATGTTTTAAGTATTACAAAGCAGGAAATCTGGTATCTTGTCATCATTTTTATTGTTACCATTTTGTTCTGGATCATTTGCTTTAACTGGCTGAATGCCATCTGTATTCATCGTGCACTGGCAAAGAGCAAGCGGATTCCGGTACAGTTGATGGATTACATTTTTGCTGTGCTGGTTGCATTGATTGTCATGCTTTCTATCAAGTGGGTCGGTATTCTGATCATCAATGCATTGCTGATCCTTCCGGCGGCATCGAGCAGAAATCTGTCCGTGAATATGCGGGAATATCATGTCTTTTCGATAATTTTTTCCGTTTTCTCCGGTGTAATGGGGCTGATTTTGTCTTATTATACGAACGTTGCAACCGGTCCAATGATTGTAATTATCGCATCTGTGATCTATTTTGTGACTTATTTTTTCGGAAGAAAGTGTAAAGAATAACAGGGAGAATAGAATTTGACCGATTGTATTTTTTGTAGTACAATCGGTGTATACAAAATACTGAGGAAATACAAATGGATGAAATAACACTGAAAGCACTTGCAAAAATAAATCTGGGACTGGATGTGGTCCGGCGCAGAGAAGATGGATATCATGAGGTACGCATGATTATGCAGACCATTCATCTGTACGACCTTCTGGAGATTCAAAAGATCCGGGAGCCGGAAATACGGATTGCTTCCAACCTCTCTTTTTTGCCGGTAAATGAAAATAATCTGGTCTATAAAGCAGCA
>DLQV01000133.1:810-13756 GCA_002474415.1 Lachnospiraceae bacterium UBA7598 | reverse complement strand
TATAAAGCAGCACGGTTGTTACAGGAAGAGTTCGCACTTACAGAGGGAGTTTCCGTGAAGCTGACAAAACGAATTCCGGTAGCGGCGGGGATGGCAGGAGGAAGTACAGACGCTGCCGCCATGCTGTATGCGATGAATCAGCTGTATGACCTGGGATTGTCCCGCAGGGAACTGATGAAGCGGGGAGTACAGATCGGCGCGGATGTTCCATACTGTATTATGCGTGGAACGGCGCTGGCAGAAGGAATCGGCGAAAAACTGACACAGCTTCCACCGATGATCAAGTGTCCAGTGCTGATTGCAAAACCATCCATTTCTGTATCGACTAAATTTGTATACCAGAACCTGAAGTTAGATGAGCAGACGAACCATCCGGATATTGATGCACTGATGAAAGATATCCGGGAGAAAGATTTTGACGGTGTCTGTGCACATATGGGAAATGTACTGGAATCTGTCACGATTCCGAATTATCCTGTGATTGCAGAGATCAAAGAGCAGATGATGCGTTCAGGTGCAAAGGCTTCCATGATGAGTGGAAGCGGGCCTACGGTATTCGGTCTTTTTGAAGATGGCGAGACGGCAAAGCGCGCTTTGCGGGAAATGAAACGTTCCGGTCTGGCAAAACAGGTATATCTGACAACCATCTACAACAACAGGCGAAAGTAATAATTCACACAAACAGAAATGGAGACGATAACATGACAGATGATCTGACGCTCAATATGGACGCATATCTGCCACTGAGAGATGTTGTATTTAATACGTTAAGAGAGGCGATTTTAAAAGGAGATCTTAAGCCGGGGGAGCGGCTTATGGAATTACAATTGGCAGCGAAACTGGGAGTGAGCCGTACACCGATCCGCGAAGCCATCCGGATGCTGGAGCAGGAAGGACTTGCTGTAACTATGCCGCGTAAGGGAGCAGAGGTTGCGAAGATGACGCTCAAAGATATGGAGGATGTGTTAGAGATTCGGGAAGCACTGGATGAACTGGCAGTAAAGCTTGCATGTGATAAGATTTCAGAGAAAGAATTGCAAAAACTTTTGGAAGTCAAAGATCAGTTTGAAAGCAGTACAAAAACCGGTGATGTAAAAAAGATTGCAGAGATGGATGTGAAATTCCATGATGTTATTTTTGAAGCTACGGGAAATCCAAAGCTGGTAACGCTGCTGAATAATCTGCGGGAGCAGATCTATCGTTACCGTGTGGAATATATTAAAAATCCGGACAATTATCCGATTTTGATTGCGGAGCATAACGCGATTGCAGAAGGCCTCAAAAACCGGGATAAAGAGGCGGCAACACTTGCCATGCATAAGCACGTGAAAAATCAGGCAGTGGCGGTAAAAAGTGTGATCCAGTGTCAGGACGAAACCGAAAATGAATAGTTTATGTAACAGATGGAAATAGTAAGGACAGATACCTTTTGGTGTCTGTCTTTTTTTGTAAAGAAAGGCACCTTGTGGGACGAAAAGAGATAGGAATGTGAAAATGGAGCATACAAAAATTTCGACAGATATTGAAGAGAATATAAAACAGTTTCAGCAGCTGTTTGCAGACAGTGCAGATGTTAAAATGAAAGAAATGCGTCTGGGAAAGGGAAAAAGAAGACGTTGCTTTCTGGCATATATTGAGGTGGCAGTCAGCAACATGCTGTTAGAAACGACTGCTTTGGGAAGACTATTAGCGGCATTATCGGAGCTGCCGGACAAAGAGTTGAATCAGGCACTCCATGAAAATGCGATGGGGATTTCAGATGTGACACCGTACGATACCATAGAGGATGCGGCACAGGGAATGCTCACAGGGGATGCAATCCTTTTTGTAGATGGGTATGGACATGCATTAAAGATTGCCGACAAAGGATATCCTGGCATGGGAGTGCAGGAGCCGGATTCGGAAAAAGTAATCCGTGGTTCGAAGGAGGGATTTACCGATTCGATCAAAACGAATACCGCACTTATCCGTAAGCGTGTGCGATCTACACGGGTCAGAGTAGAAGAAGTACAGGAGGGGGTGCGCTCCCATACGGCAATTGATTTGGTGTATATGGCAGATCTGAAATATGAATCGGTGCTGCAGCAAATCCGGAAAAGAATTACGGAATATGAGATCGATGGGGTTATGGACAGTGGAACCTTAGAACAGCTGGCGGAAAAGAAATGGTATTCACCGTTTCCGCAGTTTCAGACCACGCAGAGGCCGGACCGGGCAGCACTTGCGGTGCTGGAGGGGAGAATCGTATTGTTATGCGACAATTCTCCGGTCGCTCTCATTCTGCCGACAGATCTGAACTCCTTTCTGAAGACGAGTGATGACTATTATAATCGCTTTGGTGTGGCAACGTTTGCACGGATTTTGCGTTACATGGCAGCATTTTTTGCCATGACACTTCCCGGACTGTATCTGGCGGTGACAAATTTTCACACGCAGATTCTGCCGACGCCGCTTCTGTTATCTTTCTGGGAGGCACGAATCGGCGTGCCATTTCCTGCAGCGCTTGAGGTCATTCTGATGGAGATTTCTTTTGAATTGCTGCGGGAGGCGGGCGTCCGGCTGCCGGGGGCAATGGGAAATACAATCGGAATTGTCGGGGGGCTGATTATCGGACAGGCAGCAGTGGATGCAAACCTTGTCAGTCCGATTGTAGTTATTGTGGTTGCGTTTACCGCGCTTTGTTCCTTTTCCATTCCGAACGAAGAATTTGCGTTTTCTTTTCGGATTCTGAAATTTTATGTGATTGTCCTGTCGGCATGGCTGGGATTTTTTGGATTCCTGATTGCGCTGCTTACGGTGCTCATTCATTTGTCGCGGCTAGAGAGCTTTGGAATTCCTTATCTCATGCCGTTTGTGGGGGCAGATGTCAATGATTATCATGATGAACGCGACAGTATCTGGCGCGCACCGCTGAAAAAAATGGTGCGAAGACCTATTTATGCAAAACGCGGGGAGCGGATACGTCTGCGGAAAAAATAGGAGGAAATTTATGTTTTCAAATAATAACCGAATATCGTCACGTCAGGTATTTCGACTGTTTGTGTTCGATTTTGTAGGGGAAAGTACGCTGATTCTGCCCTCACAGCTAGCAGCATTTGCGGGAAATGATGGTCTGGCATCGATCCTGCTTGGAGGAATTCTCGGGAGTCTTTATCTGTGTTATCTGGCATTTGTATTAAAAAAGATGGAAACGGATCTGGTCTCTTATATGGAACAGGTTCTGCCGGAATGGATCAAAAAAGTTTTCCTTGTGTTGCTTCTGATCTATTTTACAGGAATGGCGGGATATGGTGCATATATATTTTCCGATGTAATGCAAAAAGGATTGATTGCAGGGGAGTCTTATACGCTGATTCTGCTTCTGGTACTGCTGACGGCAGGATATGCTGTGTGTGGTGGAATCGAAAGCCGTGCGCGGGTTTATGAGATTTTATTTGTCGTCTTGTTTGTGCTTCTTGCGGTGATGCTTCTGATTGCGGCGGGAGATCTGGAGATGGAATATCTGCACGGATTTTTTCAGGCAGATACCGGGTCGGTGATGAAGGGAAGCCTGGCGGTCTTTTTTTGCCTGATGCCTTTGTTTCTGCTTGCATTTTTCCCGTCTTATGTGCAGAAAGCACAGTGGGGGAAGCTGGTGCATGCCGTGCATGCGGCACTGTGGTTTGCCATAGGAGTGCTTGCTGTTTTGTATGTGATCCTGCTTGGGAGTTTTGGAAGCCGCTCACTGATGACCATGAAATATCCGGCAATCACGCTGATGAGCAGTATTCATCTGCGGGGAAGTTTTTTAAAGCGGCTGGATGCTTTTATGATTGCGATATGGTTTTTTACGCTGTTTGCACTTGTGACCGTGTTTTTGTTTTATGCACAGGAATTGGTACAGAAACTGCGAAAAAAAGATACGCATAAAAAATGGTATCTGTGTGGGGTGGCACTTGCTGTTTTTGTGGTGGCAGAAATGCTTCACCGCAGCAGTCATGGGGAGTGGTTCCGTGATTATCTGCTGTATATCGGAATTCCTCTGTTTTTGTTTCTGCCTTTGTTTATACTTTTGTGGGGAAAGGGGAAAAAGCGGTATGAAAGGTAAAATAAGCAGGTGTCTGGCGCTGGCACTGGCGCTGCAGATGATGCTTTGTGGATGCAGTGCCACGGAGCTGGAAGACCGCTGCTTTCCGATGATGGCGGTTGTGGATGAACAGGACGGACAGATTTCTTTCGGTTATGGATTTCCGGAATTAAGTCAGAAGGATAATACGGATTTGGAGGAGGCACGTGTAAATATTGCCCCCGCACAGGGGAAAACGCTGGAGCGTTGTGTGAAGATGTATAATGACCGGCTGGAAAAACTGGCAGACTGCAATCATATGAAAGTACTTGTGTTTGGGGAAAATCTGATGCAGGACACCAGACAGTATGCAGATGCTCTTTCCTATCTGAAACAAACGGAGCTTTTTCCGCGAAACACCTATGTATGTGTGACAAAAGATCCGCTGGCGTTGTTTGAGACGGAACAGAACCTGCCGCAGGATCTGGGAAGTTATCTGGAACAGTACTTGCAGAATCAGGAATCTGCAGGGCAGAGGAAATTATGCAATCTTGGCAGGCTGCTGGATGAACAGGAAAATCATATGCTGCAGATTACGCTGCCTTATCTGGAAACAGACGATGGAACGATCTGCTGGAAACGCATGTATCGCGTGCCGGATAACAGTTTTTTGTATAAACAGGGGAAATAGTGGAAATGCTGTTATTATCCGAGGAAAGAGAGCAAAAAAATGAAAAAGAAAAAAAGTCTGTTTATCATTTTATGTATGTTAACGGTTTTTGCGGCCGGGATTGCGCATGCAACAGAAAGGAAAAATGCAGATCCGTTGCAGCCGGCAATTGCGGAAAAAATACTGCGGTTTCATGTACTGGCAAACAGTGATGCCAGTGATGACCAGAAGGTGAAACTGCAGGTCCGTGATGCCGTGGGGCAGATGCTGGAACAAAAACTTGAAAATGTATCCGACCGCGCGCAAACAGAACAAGTTGTGCAGGATCATATGGACGAAATTGTAGAAACCGCGGAGAACACACTGCGCAAAAATGGCTATACATACGGTGTCAGGGCAAGGCTTGCCAATGTGGATTTCCCGGTAAAAACGTATGGAGATTATACGTTTCCGGCAGGAAAATACCGGGCATTGCAGATTACACTGGGAAAAGGAAAAGGCCATAACTGGTGGTGTGTGCTGTATCCGAATATGTGTTTTCAGGGATCGGTATACGAAGTGGTGGATGAATCTTCCGAGGAGGCGTTGCGTGAAGTTTTGACACAGGAAGAATATGCCGATGTGTTTGATTCGGGAAAATTGCAGATCCGGTGGAAATTCCTTGATTATTTTCGTTAAACTCGTTATGATAATGGAGCACGCGGATATGCGGAAAGATATCAACGAAAAGAAGGAAATGACTATGACAAAAGACGTATTACTGTCCATAAAAGGATTGCAGATCGGGGAAAATGAACAGAATGACACGATAGAAGTGATTTCTCCGGGAGATTATTATTTTCGCAATGGCAAGCACTTCTTTCTGTATGAGGAAGTTATGGAAGGACAGAAAGAGTCTACCAAAAATATGATTAAGGTCCGGGATGATTATATGGAACTGACGAAAAAAGGCGCAGTCAATGTCCATATGATTTTTGAAAAAAATAAAAAAAATATTACATATTACAATACACCGTATGGCAGCCTGCTGGTGGGAATCGATGCCTACCGCGTGGATGTACAGGAAGAAGAGGGCGAGATTACGGTTGAGGTGGAATATGCGCTGGAAGTAAACAATGAACATCTGGCGGACTGCCATATCCGGATTCTGGCAAATCCAAAACAGGACCCGGAATTTAAACTTATCCAATAAACAGATAACGGTAATTAAAACAAATAAAAACAAATGAAAATATACGAAAAAATAGCGAAATATTGTGAAAAATGCTGAATTGTGGTAAAATATAAAAAATGATAACAGAGGAGGAATCATTATGAATACGGAACACAGACAGCAGAAAATTTCTTTCTGGCACTCCATGAAGACACAGTTTATTGCAGTTGTACTTCTTGTTGCGGCTGTGATCGTAACCTTGTATACTGTCATGATTATGCCGGGGGTAAAAAGCAATATACGGAATATTTATTCAAATTATCTGCTGGATCTTTCCATTTCCTATGGGAGAGAAGTGGAAAATGCGATGACATCAAATGCAAATCTGCTGAACAGTACAGAGGATGTGCAAAAGATTTTGCAGGAAGTAAATATTGAAGGTGCAAAGACAGCGTATGCTTATCTTGTAGATTTCAATGGGACGATGCTGTATCATCCTACGGCGGAAAAAATTGGTGAGCCTGTGGAAAACGATGCTGTCAAAAAAATGCTCAAAGAGATAAAGGGTGGAAATATGCCGAAACCGGAGACGGTGCAGTATACATTTCAGGGGGCAAAAAAGTTTGCAGCCTGTTACACCAGCGAAAAGCAGTTTATCCTGGTAGTGACAGCAGATGATACAGAACTTCTTGCACCTGCGGTTGCGCTAGAAAGAAGAGGAATCATTATTTCTGGAATATTGTTGCTGATTGGAGCGATAGCAGCATTTCTTTTTGCAAATCGGATCACACGTCCATTGTCAAAGATTACAAATTCTGTGAACCGTATTGCAGAGCTGGATTTGCGAAATGATCAGGTGCTGGAACAATATGCTGCACATCAAGGGGAAGTCGGTATCATTGCAAATGCAGTGATTCAGATGAAGGATGCCCTGACAAATATTGTGCAAAAAATCAGGCAGCAGGGCGGACAACTGTTTGAGGCATCGGAGACGTTAAACAGCAATGCGGCAAAGACGGCAGGAAATGTAAACAATGTAGAGACTGCGGTAAATGAAATTGCAACCAGTGCAACCAGTCAGGCGCAGGAAACGCAGGGGGCGACGGAGGATATTATTTCTATGGGTACAATGATCGAGGATTCCTCTACCCAGGTAAAATCCATGAACGAGACTGCGGATGTAATGAATGAATCCGGTCAGGTGGCAAAAAAGGCACTTGAGGAGCTTGGAGAGATTAATCAAAAAGCAACGGAATCGATCAATATCATTTATGAACAGACAAATACAACCAACGATTCGGCATTAAAGATCAAGGATGCGACAACACTGATCGCTTCCATTGCCGATGAAACCAATCTGTTGTCACTCAATGCATCCATTGAGGCAGCCAGAGCAGGAGAAGCCGGAAAAGGCTTTGCCGTTGTTGCCACACAGGTCGGCACACTTGCCACCCAGAGTGCAGAAGCTGCAAAGAACTCCAACGATCTGATTGTACAGGCGCTCCATGCTGTGGAAGATGGAAAACAGGTAGTTGATGACACTGCTGCCAAACTGTTAGCTTCTGTGGATAAGACCAATGAACTGGTTACGAATATCGGAGAAATTTCAGAAGCTTCCGAACAGCAGTCGGAATCACTGAAGCAGATTTCACAGGCTGCCAATCAGATTGCCGCTGTCATTCAGGAAAATACCGCAATGGCAGAGGAAAGTTCTGCAAGCAGTGAAGAACTTGCGGCACAGGCAGAAAAGTTAAAAGAATTGATCTCTGTATTCCAGTTATTACAGGAATAAAACGCATCCGGAAAGATTTATCAATGAGACAAAATCCCCCTGTCAGCCTGACAGGGGGGATTTTATTTCATAACCTTTTTACAAAACACATTTACGCATCGGAACGGGCAAATGCATTCTTCATCTGTCCACACAGTTCAAACAGAACTTTATCAAGTGTATCGGCAGCTTCTTTTTTTACCATATCTGCCACTGCGTTGTTTGCTTCTGTCTTAAGCGCCATGCGCTTTCCTGCGTCGGTTTCTTTTTCCAGCAGTTTATCATAATGATTGATAATCTCGTGTCCCTTAGACAGCACTTTCTCCTGATACCGCTCGACATGGAACACCGATTTCTTATAGGAAGCATCTGCCATCGCACCAATCATCCGGCTTACCCAGTAAAAATTATCTGTAGAAACTTCTGCTGTCGTATTGGCCACATATTCCGGAGTTTCCTCCACCTGCGCATAAAACGGCACCATGGCATTGAAAGCATTGGAGCCATACGCAACCCACTCCAATACATTGGCATCCTCTCCATGCTCCGGGCGGATATGCACGAGACCAACAAAATCATTGCGGTTGATACCGATGGAACGATACATGCCGCGCAGCCCCGGATCTCCATACGCTCCATATGGATCGTAAGGTGTTCCCTGATAATGCGATGAAAGCACATATTTCACATCTTCCACCGTAAGTTTCCGCTCCGGTATCAGCGTCCATGGCAGATCATCGGACTCCGGTGTAAAATCCGCATCCGGTCCATCCCAGTTGTACGTGTGTGGATTCAGGCAACGCAGCATATACCACGCACGCGGTGTATTGTACACATGATCTGCATCGTCATGGCTGCCAAAAGCTTCCCGCGGATTCAGACTGCCATCCATGGAAAGATTCAGGTGATGGTTTGCAATAAACTCCCGCATATCTGCAGAACACATATGATTTTCCTGCATGGTAAATGCATCATCCAAATCAAATGCATCAATTCCAAGCTGATTTGGCATAACCACATACGCATCATCCGGCACACGGCGTGCAATCCAGTGATGTCCGCCAATGGTCTCCATCCACCAGATTTCATTCTGATCGGAAAAGGCAATTCCATTCATTTCATACGTGCCATATGTTTCCAGAAGTTCTCCCAGCCGCTGAACACCCTCTCTTGCATTGTGGATATAAGGAAGTACTAACGATACAATATCTTCCTCTCCAATTCCATTTTCCACCAGTGGATCTGCACCGAGTACACGTGGATTGGATGTGATCGTCTCGGTTGCCGTCATGCCGGTCCGTGCCTCATTGACTCCGCACGCACCCCAGATTCCTTTCCCTTCCACCGCATTTGGCATAGCCGTATAGCGAAGCGGATTTTCCGGAAGCGGAATTTCCACGGAAGAAAGTACCGCTTTGTATACACGTGGCTGCTCCTTCGGCTGCACCACGATCATTTTCTTTGGCGTAAAGTGATCGTTTCCACCCGCATCATCATTTCTCGCAATCATGGTTGAACCATCATAGGTTGCATTTTTTCCTACTAATATCGTTGTACAAGGCATATTTTTGTCTCCTTTTCCAAGTATCTTCTATTTAATGTAAAATACGCGATTTTCTTTTCTTGGGATAACATCCGGATAATCCCCGTCCACATAGCCGAGCGCGCAATGTCCGATTCCTTCGTATTCGTCCTCGATTCCAAGGGATGCCAGCAGTTTTTTGCCCCAGTCGCTCTCAAATTCCTCTTTTGCGCGGTGAATCCAGCAGCTTCCGATTCCCAGATCATAGGCTGCAAGCATCAGGTTTCCCATCACAAGACTACCGTCATAGACATGTGTCGGCCAGTCTTTTTTGCCTAAAACAATGAGTATTGCTGGTGCGCCGTAAAACGGATCACCCTCACTTCCCATGATTTCGGCGTTTTTCTTTGCGATTTCATCGCGCTTCTCTTTGTTCGTCACCTGAATGATGATGACATTCTGTGCGCCTCTGCCATTTGCCGCATAGGTTCCCGCTTCAATGATCTGGTCTAAAATTTCCTGCGGAATAGCATCCGGTTTAAATTTGCGGATGCTTCTTCTGGTTTTCATTTCTTCTAATACGTTGCTCATTTTGGTTTCCTCCTGTCAATCTTCTTTTGTTAATTGCTCAATCACACACGTATGCGTTTTTGTCTCTCTGTCATAGTTAATTCCGGCAAGGAGCAGATTTCCCCGATACTCCTTTAAGGCATCTACATAATGCCGGTCTTTGATCTGCGCAATGGCTCCCTGCGCGGATTTTTCCCATTTCAGTTCAATCACAACCGCAGGTTTGTCTGCATGCATTTTTCTTGGAATAAAACACAGATCCGCAAACCCTTTTCCGGTCGGAAATTCCCTTATGATCGTGTAGTATTCCCGTGCAAAATAAAACGCCAAATTGATCGTACATGCCAGCGAATTTTCATTGTTGTACTGCAAAATGGATTGCATTTACATATTCCTGTGACACTTCTTTGTTTGGAATCGACACCGTTTTATCCAGCCAGTGATAACTCAGATAACCAAGATGAACCAGCAGTGTCAGAACATCATCCCGGTTCTGGAATGTTGTCATATCGTTGGAAAATGTCCCTGTATTGATTTCCACACGGTCCCCGGCAAGCATCCGCACAATGGCATCTTTTAACCCATCAAAATTCATCTGTATATAAATCTTTAATGCCTCATACGTTTCGGTCTGGTTCCAGTAATTATCATACAGACCGCTTAACATTGCATCAACCACTGATTTCGGGCTGTACATGGAATAGATTTTTGGGATTTCTCCGTCCATTGCGACAAGTTCATAGCCATCATACCATGCCTGTGCTTCCTCAAAATTCCGCTTGTATGTTGCACATAACGCGCGCACTTCCTCTTCGGTAAAACCGAAAAACTCCGCCATCTCGCGTGGATTGGTCATGGAGTATTCCGTAAACATATTGAGTGCCGAATGCGAACCGTATTTTTTTATCGGTAAAATTCCGGTCATGTAGGCAAGTGCCACATATTCCTGATCTTTCAGCCATACCCGCAGGAAATCCAGATATTTTTTCTGTGCCTCTTTGTCCTGCTTGTACTCGCGGAACAGACAGTCCCATTCGTCGATCAGGATGATAAACGGGCGTTTTGTGTTCGCATATACGTCTTTCATCACCTGTACCAGACTGTCCTCATCCCGAAAACGAATCTGTGTATAAGCATCCAGCAGATCAAACTGTATAAATTTGCTGAACTTCTCCAGCATTTCATCCATGCTGTGTGTTGTGCTTAAAAATTCCTGCATATTCACTTTCAGCACATCATATTGATTCCGGTATTTCTGATAAGTCTCTGTCTTTGCAATCTGCAAAGTATCAAACATCCGCGCCGTCTCGACGCTCTGGTCGTAATATGCTGCCAGCATATCTATCGCCATAGTTTTTCCAAATCGCCGCGGACGGCTGACGCAAATATATTTCTGCCGTGTGTCAACAAGCGCATTTACTTTTTCGATTAACCCAGTTTTATCTACATAAATTGCGGAATTTAAGCTCTCCTCAAAGCCTTTGCAGCCCGGATTCAGATAACTTCCCATGCCTGGCACCTCCGTATATCATTCGTAACCATCCACCGTTTTACCAATGAACCGTTACGATCAAATTTCTGTCTCTAGCATACCACAATCTCTTTCATTTTAATATATGCTAATTTGTGCTATACTAGATGCCAGTAATACATCACCAAAAGAAAGAACTGATACACATGAAACGAATTGATTTTGAACATGGTTCCATCCCCGGCAACATCTTAAATGCAGCAATTCCGATGCTGATTGCACAGCTTTTAAGCCTGCTTTACAACATTATAGACCGTATTTATATTGCAAGAATCCCGCATGTCGGCACAACCGCTCTCGGCGCGGTCGGCTTATGTTTTCCGATTATTGTGATCATCACGGCTTTCAGCAACCTGTTCGGCAGCGGCGGTGCTCCGCTTTTTTCCATCAAACGGGGAGAAAATAATTCCCAAAAAGCCTCCGAAATTATGAATACTTCCTATACGATGGTCTGCGGCGGCGCAATCATTTTAATGGTCATCGGTTTTTTGTTTGCGCGCCCGATCCTGCGTCTGTTCGGCGCTTCCGAGTCCGCTCTGTTTTATGCATACCCGTACCTGATGATCTATCTGATCGGCACACTTCCGTCCATGATCTCCACCGGTATGAATTCGTTTATCAACGCGCAGGGATATGCCACGATCGGCATGACATCCGTTGCCATCGGCGCTGTGGCAAACTGTATCCTCGATCCGGTTTTTATCTTTGTCTTTTCGCTCGGAATCCGGGGTGCTGCAATTGCAACCGTAATTTCCCAGACACTCTCCGCAGCATTTGTCCTCTATTTTCTGAAAAAACGCTCGGAACTTAACGTGCGGCTTCTGACCAGAAGCGATCTCTCCGGGTGCATGGAAACGGCAAAAAACATCGTAAGCCTTGGAACCGCCGGATTTATTATGCAGCTTACCAACAGTTTAGTCAGCATCTGCTGCAACAACGTACTCTCCGTGACCGGAGGCGATATCTACATCTCCGTGATGACGATCATCTCCAGCGTCCGACAGCTTGTCGAGACACCGATTTATGCCATGAATGAAGGTGGTTCTCCGATTTTAAGTTACAATTACGGAGCCCGCCGCCCGAAGCGTGTGAAACAGGCAATCCTTACGATAGCGGTCATGATCTTTGTATACACCGCCGTCATGTGGTCGGTCATTATCGTTGCGCCATACTTCCTGATCAGGATTTTTAGTTCCGACAGCGAGCTGATCAAAGACGCGGTTCCTGCCTTGAAACTTTACTTCGCTGCGTTTATCTTCATGGATCTGCAGTATATCGGACAGACCACGTTTAAATCATTAAATAAAAAGAAGCAGGCAATTTTTTTCTCCCTGCTTCGTAAAGTATTTATTGTTGTGCCGCTGACCTACCTGCTCCCATATGCACTTGGCATGGGAACAAGAGGTGTGTTTATGGCGGAACCGGTCTCCAATGTGATTGGCGGAAGCCTATGCTTTCTCACGATGCTTGCCACCGTGCTCCCGGAATTAAACCATATGGAAAAAACAAAAATAAGTTAAAGGAAATGCTCTTTTGCAAAGCCCATATCCTGCACCAGTTCCATGGTTCCGAGATATGTGCCTGCTGCATCCCGTACCGCCATATAGGTAACCAGCATAGTTTTTCCGTTTTTCTCCATCCAAACCGGCACTTTGTCGAGCGTTCCCTTCCGGAATTCTTCAAT
>DLQV01000133.1:402-781 GCA_002474415.1 Lachnospiraceae bacterium UBA7598 | reverse complement strand
TAATATGCCGCACCTGCTGCTCCACTTTCGGCGGATGGCAGGAAAATACCTCGCGGTCGATCGCCATGCCCGGACGCTTGAAATCCTTTGGTCCTTCATTGAAAAAGCGGTTGATATTGTCCTCATCGACAAATGTGATCTCCATCGGGATCGTGTTGAGCATGGCTGTAAGCTGCGCAACCGTCAGGTGTCCGCCCGGCATGACGATTTCTCCATTCCTTACATCTTTACTGCAATTTTCTGTATGCAGATACTTCTCTGCCGCCTCCCATGTCGCATGTTCCACACCAAAGCAGACCGGATAATCCTTCGAATCACGGTAAATTCCAAACCACTCTTCCTCCGTGAAATTCAGGGCACAGTTCGGGAAGAAAATATT
>DLQV01000133.1:0-278 GCA_002474415.1 Lachnospiraceae bacterium UBA7598 | reverse complement strand
GCCAGTTCATCCCTGATCTCATCATCGGTCGTCCACATCACATCCGACGGGCCGCTGATCCCGTATTTTACTTTCAGATGCGGATACAGAAGATCCCCTTTCTTTGCATAATGAATCGCAACTTCCCGCAGCTTTCCAAACAGCTCCGGTGAAATGGTATTTGTTTTCTCTATTTCGTTCCTGCATTCCCGGATGACGTTTTCTAACACTTCATTTTCGCGGGTAAACGTCTGCAGCGGATGTCCGGTGATTCCGGTTAAAGCCGCGGTAGCCGCCAG
>DLQV01000168.1:5528-16260 GCA_002474415.1 Lachnospiraceae bacterium UBA7598 | reverse complement strand
CTTGACACACCGTGAGGCATCGGTGCTTCTGGCATGTGAAAATCAGGAAAAGATTGATGAGGTGTATGAACTGGCACAGCAGATCAAAAAGGATTTTTATGGAAACCGGATCGTATTGTTTGCACCGCTTTACCTGTCAAATTACTGTGTGAACGGATGTGTTTACTGTCCATACCATTTAAAAAATAAACATATCGCAAGAAAAAAACTGACACAGGAAGAAGTTGCAAAAGAGGTAACGGCATTACAGGATATGGGACATAAGCGTCTGGCTATTGAGGCAGGAGAAGATCCGGTCAACAATCCGATTGAATATATTCTGGAGTGTATCAAGACCATTTACAGCATCAAGCACAAAAATGGTTCCATCCGCCGCGTTAACGTAAACATTGCGGCGACCACTGTAGAAAATTACAGAAAACTCAAAGAGGCAGGCATCGGAACGTACATTCTGTTTCAGGAGACCTATAACAAGAAAGGATACGAAGAACTGCATCCGACCGGACCGAAGCATGATTACAATTATCATACCGAGGCTATGGACCGTGCAATGGAAGGTGGAATTGATGATGTTGGTCTGGGAGTATTGTTTGGTTTGGAAGGATATCGCTACGAATTTGCGGGACTTCTGATGCATGCAGAGCACTTAGAGGCCGTGCATGGCGTCGGACCGCATACGATCAGTGTGCCGCGTGTAAAGAAAGCGGATGATATTGATCCGAGTGCGTTTGACAATGGAATCAGTGATGATACGTTTGCAAAGATCTGTGCGTTGATTCGTATTTCTGTTCCGTATACCGGTATGATTATTTCCACTCGTGAGAGTCAGGCAGTCCGGGAAAAGGTGTTACCGCTTGGAGTATCTCAGATTTCCGGCGCATCAAAAACAAGTGTTGGCGGTTATGCGGACCCGGAAGCAGAGAAGCTTGCAGATGAGACGTCCGAACAGTTTGATGTCAGTGATCAGCGTACATTGGACGAAGTCGTAAACTGGCTGATGAAAATGGGATATATTCCGTCATTTTGTACGGCATGTTATCGGGAAGGAAGAACCGGAGACCGTTTCATGGCACTGTGCAAGAGCATGCAGATTTTAAATTGCTGTCATCCAAATGCACTGATGACACTCAAAGAGTATCTCGAGGACTATGCAAGTCCGGAGACAAAAGAAATCGGAATGGCACTGATTGATAAGGAACTGGAGAAAATTACAAATCCAAAAGTAAAACAGACAGCATACGAGCACATCCACGATATCGGAGAAGGAAAGAGAGACTTCCGTTTCTAAAAAGGAGAAAGTATATGGGTGCAACATGGAATGAAACACCGTCTGCAAATCGCTTGCATATCGGTGTATTTGGAAAAACAAACAGCGGAAAATCTTCGTTTATCAATGCATTTACTGGGCAGGAGGTTTCCATTGTCGCAGATGTGGCAGGAACGACAACCGATCCGGTATACAAGGCGATGGAAATTTATCCGATGGGACCGTGTACGATTATGGATACGGCAGGCTTTGACGATGAAAGTGCACTGGGAGAACAGCGCGTGGAGCGGACGCGGCTTGCAGCGGAGAAAACAGATCTGGCAGTTATTGTTTTTTCTGCTCGGCAGGCTTCGGGCGAATCCTATGAAGAAGAACTGAAATGGTATACCTGGTTTAAAGAGCGCAAGATTCCGGTTCTTCTGATCATCAATAAGGCAGATGTGGCGGACGCGGCACCTTTGAAAAATTATTTGAAAGAAGAAACAAAGGAAGATGCACTGGTAGTCAGTGCATCGACCGGAGCCGGTATGGAAAATGTCAGGGAAGCAATGAGCCGTAAAGTGCCGGAAAATTTTGGCAACCACATGATCACTGGTGATCTTGTCACGGAGGAAGATCTGGTGCTTCTTGTCATGCCACAGGATATCCAGGCACCGAAGGGGCGTCTGATTTTGCCGCAGGTGCAGACGCTGCGTGAGTTATTGGACAAAAAATGTATGGTTATGAGTGTGACCACGGATAAATTGCTTCCGGCGCTCAATATGTTGCAGCAGGCACCAAAGCTGATTATTACCGATTCCCAGGTGTTTGATTATGTATACCAGAATAAACCGGCGGAAAGCATGCTGACTTCTTTTTCTGTGCTGTTTGCCGCATACAAAGGGGATTTGCCGTACTATATGGAAGGCGCCAGACAGATCGATGCGCTGAACGGAAACTCTCATGTGCTGATTGCGGAATGCTGTACACATGCTCCTTTGAGCGAGGATATCGGTAGAGTAAAAATTCCGCGTATGCTCCGGAAACGGTTTGGGGAGCAGTTAAAGGTTGACCATGTGAGCGGCACGGATTTTCCACAGGATCTGAAATCGTATGACCTGATCATCCAGTGTGGTGCATGTATGTTTAACCGCAGATATGTACTGTCGAGAATCGACCGGGCAAAGAAACAGAACGTTCCGATGACAAATTATGGGATTACGATTGCACATTTGACTGGAATTCTGGATAAAATTGTGTTACCATTGCGGTAAGGAGGGACCCATTGATGGGAGGATTCCTTATCGCCAGCGGTAAGACAGGAAAGAAGGTTGAATAGAATGAAGATTACAATTGCAAGAGAATGCGGCTGTTACGGAGATGAGGTCGGACAGGTTCTGGCAGACAGACTGAACATTCCGCTTTATAATAAAAAAACATTGACAGAACTTGCAAAGAAAAAAGGTATTTTGGAACATTATCCGGATTATTTTGGAGAGAATCCGGCGGGAACGCTTCTGGCGGCGATTGCAGAAGATGACGGAGAGGACAGTGTTGTACATAAGACACCACGTAAGGTATTAGATGAGCTGATTGGAGAGGAAACATGTATCCTGATCGGCCGGGCCGGAAATTATGCGTATCGGAAGGAAAAGGATGTGGTGCGTGTGTTTTTGAGCGGAGATAAAGAGTCCCGGATCCATCATTTGATGGAGAAACACAAAGTGAAAAAGCACGAAGCGGAATCTATTATTGAAAAGACAGAGGGCCGGCGAAAACAGTATCACACCTATTATACCGGGGAAGATTGGGGATACGCTGCAAATTATGATCTGTGCATTAACGATACACGTTTTGGAATTGAGGGGACGGCGGATATCATTATGCAGTATGTAAATTATTGTAAAGCACAGGAAAAATAGGAAGAAGGATTTGAAAAATGGGGATTGTATTTTATAAATACAATCCCTATTTTTGCCCAAAAAATTCCGAAAGGTGCTAAAATGGGAAAAGTGAAAGAAGGAGTTAAAAAATGAAGTATTTAAGACAGTTATTGATTATTCTCATTTTCTCGTTTATCGGGGAAGTATTGCATGCGGTGATTCCTATTCAGATGCCAGCAAGTATTTACGGTCTTGTGCTCTTATTTATTGCACTGATGACAGGTCTGATTAAATTGCCACAGGTGCATGAGGCAGCCCGGTTTCTGATTGAGATCATGCCACTGATGTTTATTCCGGCCGGTGTTGGTTTGATTGACAGCTGGGGAGAGCTGCGGCCGATTCTGCTTCCGGTTGTGATTCTGCTGATCGTTTCGACCGTACTGGTCATGGGAGTGTCAGGACAGGTAACGCAGCAAATCATACATCACGGGAAGAAAGAGGACAAATAATGAATAGTTTTTTACAGAATTCCGTATTTTTCGGAGTATTTATCAGTATTATTACCTATGAGATCGGAGTATTGATCAAGAAAAAATTAAAGATTGCCATTTTTAATCCACTGTTGATTTCCATGGCACTGATTATTATTTTTCTGCTGATTTTTCATGTAGATTATGATACATACGAGAGTGGGGCAAAATACCTTTCGTATTTCCTGACACCGGCGACTGTTGCATTGGCTGTGCCTTTGTATGAGCAGATTGAGCCGCTTAAGAAGAACTGGAAGGCAATTCTTGCAGGAATTTTTGCGGGTGCCATGACCTCTGCACTGTGTGTGCTGGTAGTGTCACTGATTTTTAAATTATCACATAAACAGTATGTCACGCTGCTTCCAAAGTCGATCACAACAGCAATCGGTATGGGATTATCCGAGGAGCTTGGCGGAATTGTGACGATTACGGTTGCGGTTATCATTGTAACGGGTGTGATTGGAAATATGTTTGCCGAGAATATCTGCAAACTGTTTCACATTACCGATCCTGTGGCAAAGGGTGTTGGAATTGGATCTGCCTCGCATGCTATGGGAACATCAAAGGCAATGGAGATGGGAGAGATTGAAGGAGCCATGAGCAGTTTGTCAATTGCCGTTTCCGGTCTGATGACGGTTGTGGTATCATTGATCTTTTCACACATTTATTAAGGAGAAGTAAAAAAGAGGGGTTATGGCTTTACAATTTGTACTGGGAAGTTCGGGGAGTGGAAAAACAGAATACATCTATGATCGTCTGGTCCGGGAAGCAGGAATGCATCCGAAGAAAAACTACCTGGTGATCGTGCCGGAGCAGTTTACGATGCAAACACAGCAAAAGCTTGTGGAACTTGCACCGAATCATGCGATTATGAACATTGATGTGTTAAGTTTTAAGCGTCTGGCATACCGTGTGTTTGATGACATGGGGATGCAGGACATACAGGTTTTGGAAGAAACCGGAAAAAATCTGGTGCTACGCAGGATTGCGCAGGAACAGGAGGAGACGCTTACCGTTCTTCGGGCAAATATGAACCGGATGGGATATATTGGAGAAGTAAAGTCTATGATTTCCGAGCTGGTGCAATACCGGATTTCACCGGAACAGCTGCTGGAACTGACCGAAGACAAAACAATTTCACCGGTGCTTTCTGCAAAACTGCGCGACGTGGCAACCATGTATCGCGCTTTTTGTGATTTTATGAAAGACAGTTTTGTGACGGCAGAAGAGATATTAAATGTTCTGAAAAATCTTGTGCCACAGTCGGAAACTTTGCGGGATGCGGTGCTGGTATTTGATGAATTTACCGGTTTTACGCCGATACAGAATGATCTCATGCGGGAATTGCTGCAGGTGACAGAGCAGATTTATATTACGCTTACGATCGATGCCTCCGAAGATTTTTATCATTGCAGGGGAAACGAAGAATTGTTTGCACTGTCAAAGAAAACGATTCTGTCGCTGATGAAGATGGCAGAGGAGCTTCATGTGCAGGTGGAGGAACCGATCGTAATGACGGACAGCGCGCATAAGCGTTTTCAGAAGGCTCCGGCACTGGCATTCATGGAACAGAATCTGTTTCGTTCCAAACCGGAAAAATATAACGGTCCGGTAGAAGAAATCCATCTGACAGCAGTAAGAACCCCACAGGAAGAACTGGTTCTTGTGGCGCGGCAGATTAATGCACTGATCAGGCAGGGATACCGTTACCGGGAAATTGCAGTGGTGACGGGGGCGGTGGAAGCCTATCAGAGTTATGTCGATCCGGTCTTTACGAAATACGGGATTCCATACTTTATGGATACCACCAAAGAAGTTTTATTTCATCCATTTATTGAATTTATCCGGGCAGCACTTGAAATTGTCGATACCAATTTCAGTTATGAGGCGGTTATGCGTTTTTTAAGATGTGGATTCTGTGATATTGCGGAGGATGATTTAGACCGGCTGGATAATTATCTGGTGGCAACCGGAATCCGCGGCAAAACAGCGTGGAGCAGACGATGGGGACACATGCCGCGGCAGAAAACCCTCTATGATCTGGAACATCTGGAAGAACTCCGGGTAAAAATATATGGATATCTGGCTCCTTTTGTGGAGGTATTTGCAAAGAAAGATGCCTGTGTTTCCGATGGAATTGTGGCATTGTATCAGCTGCTGACAACACTCGATACCCAGCATCAGTTATGGAAGAAAGAAAAAGAGCTTTTGGTACAGGGAGAAGAAACCAGATCCAGAGAGTATGCACAGATTTATACAATCGTGATGCAACTTTTAGAAAAATACAATCTTTTACTGGGAAGTGAGCCATTACAGATTCAGGATTTTACGGAAGTGCTTGAGGCTGGACTTTCTGCTGCGGATGTGGCCGTGATCCCACCGGGATATGACAGCGTTACGATTGGAGATATCGAGCGTACACGATTAAATCATATCAGGGTTTTATTTTTTATCGGTGTCAATGATGGAATTATTCCGAAATCGGCGAATGCAGGAGGAATTATTTCCGAGTATGAAAGAGAACTTCTGTCTGAAAAAGTGGAGCTGGCACCGGGAGCAAGAGAACAGGCATTTATCCAGCGGTTTTATCTGTACCGCAATCTGACAAAGCCTTCGGAAAAGTTATATGTCAGCTATGCAAAGGTTGACAGTGATGGAAAAGCTGTTCGTCCCTCTTACCTGACCGGGGTGTTGCAGAAACTGTTTCCGGCATTAAAACCGCAGGAAATGGAACATATGCAGGCACAGACGGATTTTTATACGAAAGAGGCGGCAGAGGATTATCTGGTCTGTGGAAAACACGAAGAGGCATGGTATGCGCTTGCCAGCTGGTTTTTGCAGGATAACGATATCCAGAAACAGGAAAAGATCCGCAAACTGCTGCGTGCACCGTATACGCGGTATGCGGGAGAGCCAATCAGCCGGGCGGTAGCACTTGCACTGTACGGAAGACATCCTCATGGAAGTATCACACGTCTGGAACGGTTTGCTGCCTGTGCGTATGCGCATTTCCTGCAATACGGGTTAAAACTTACGGAGCGTGAGACCAGTGCATTTGAGAGTGTGGATATGGGAAATATCTACCATACGGCACTGGAACGTTACAGTCGGAAACTGGAACAATCGGAATATGACTGGTTTGGAGTGCCGGATGCCGTGCGCCGGCAGATGGCAGAAAGTGCCATGCAGGAAGCAATCGACGGATATCCGGGAATGGCAGTCTGCGATACGGCAGAAAATGCCTATCAGAGAAAACGGATGCTTGCTATTTTTGACCAGACCGTCTGGGCATTGACAAAGCAGGTGCGTGCAGGGCAGTTTGTGCCGGAAAACTTTGAGGTAACGTTCGACGAACTGGAGGGAAAAGAAAGTCTTGAATACCGGTTGTCGCATGAGGTGACGATGCGGTTGGAGGGACGAATTGACCGTCTGGATACCTTTGAAGATGAAAATAAAATTTCGATTAAAGTAATAGACTATAAGTCCGGAAATACAAAGTTTGATCTGATCCGCGTGTACCGCGGACTGCAGTTGCAGCTGGTAGTTTATATGGATGCGGCGATGGAAATGCTGCGGGGACAGCATCCGAAAAAAGAAATCCTTCCAGGGGGAATTCTCTATTACCATATTGATGATCCGGTACTTGAATCCGATGTGCCATTGTCGGAAGAAGAGGCAGAACATGCACTTCTTATGGCACTTCGTCCGGATGGACTGGTCAATTCCGGAGAGGAAATCTATCGTGCCATGGATCAGGATTTTGAAGGAAAATCACAGATGATTCCTGTGGAAATCAAGAAAAACGGGGAAATTTCCACAGCGCGTTCGAAAGTGGCATCGACAGAAGAGTTTGCTGTGATTACCCGGTATGTGGAGCATGAGATCCGGCAGTGCGGGGAAGCTATTTATGCGGGAAACATTGATGTAAATCCCTATCGGAGTGATTTAGAAACCAGCTGTACTTATTGTCCATATGCATCGGTGTGTGGGATGGATGTAAAAATTCCAGGATATGAATATCGGCAGTTTGCATCTATGAAAAAAGAAGAAGTGCTTGACCAGATGCAGACAGAGCTTGCCAGAAACAGGGAAAGGAGGAGTGACTAGATGGAATGGACGAAAGAACAGCAGAACGTCATTGATTTCAGAAACCGGGACATTCTCGTCTCGGCGGCAGCGGGATCTGGAAAAACGGCAGTACTTGTGGCGCGTATTATCAAGAGAATTCTTGATCCACAGCACCCGGTAGATATCGACCGGCTGTTGGTGGTAACGTTCACGAAAGCAGCGGCAGCAGAAATGCGGGAGCGTATCGGTGCTGCCATTGAGGAAGAATGTGAAAAAGATCCGGAAAACACGCATTTGCGCAGGCAGTCGGCGCTGATTCACAATGCCATGATCACAACGATTGACAGTTTCTGCCTGTTTGTAGTACGGAATCATTTTGAAGAGATCAGTTTAGACCCGAATTTCCGGATTGCGGATGAGGGAGAAATCCGGCTGCTGGAGCAGGATGTGTTACAGCAGGTGTTTGAAGACAACTATGCGCGTCAGGAAGAAGCCTTTCTTTCTCTGATGGATGCCTACGCCGGAAAAAGAAATGATCACGGAGTACGGGAGATGGTGGCAAAAATCTACCGGATGTCTTTGAGCAGTCCGTGGCCGCAGGAGTGGATGAAAAAACTCACAGAGCCGTATCATGTGGAAAATACACAGGAACTGGTGCAGACCGAAATGCTTGAGGATATTGCGGAACATGCCAGGCTTTTGTTGTGTGACATGTGCACGCAGATGGTGCAGGCTCTGCAACTGTGCCTTGCGGAGGATGGACCCCAGGCGTATGCAAAGACGTTAGAAGCAGATCTGACGCAGCTGCAGCAGGCAGAAAATCTGCAGGGATATCTGCAGGTACAGACATTTTTAAATGGTCTGGTCTTTGGAAAATTATCACCAATCCGTAAATTTTCCGGAGACACAGCAAAAAAAGAAACGGTCATGGCGATCCGGTCGGGCGTGAAAAAAGAAGTGGAGACATTACAGAAAAAGTATTTTGGAATGGAATTGGAAATGCTGCTTTCGCAGCAGAAACGTCTGTGTCCGTTTCTCGAAGAGCTGGTACGTCTGACACTTGAATATGCACAGGCTATGCGTGAAGAAAAGCGAAAAAAGAGAATTGTTGATTTTTCGGATATTGAGCATTTTGCACTCCAGATCCTTGTGGATGAAAAGACAAGACGGCCGCGTCATACCGCAGAAGAATTCCGCAGGCATTTTGCGGAGATCATGATAGATGAGTATCAGGACAGCAACCAGGTACAGGAAGAGATCATGCGTGCGATTTCCATGGAGTCGGAAGGCGGGCATAATCTGTTTATGGTGGGAGATGTCAAGCAGAGCATCTATCGGTTTCGGCTTGCACGCCCCGAACTTTTTATGCAAAAATATGCCTCTTTTTCGACGGAAGAGAGTCTGCAGCAGAGAATTGACCTGCATATGAATTTCCGAAGCCGCGCACAGGTACTGGATTTCTGTAATGATATTTTCTATAAAATTATGAGCCCGGATCTGGGACGGGTAGCGTATGACCGGGATGCGGCACTGTATTGCGGAGCAAAAAATTATGATGAGAATGCAGCGGGACTAGAACCGGAGCTTTTGCTTTTGGATGAAAAAGACGAATTGCTTTCAGAGACAAAAAATCTGACCAAAGGACAGATGGAGGCTCATATGATCGCCACACGTATCGCGGATATGAAACAGCACATGCAGGTGACAGATAAGGAGAGCGGACAGCTTCGGGAACTTCACTATTCGGATATTGTGATTCTGCTTCGAAGTTTAAAAGACTACGGTACAGATTTTGTGCAGGTGCTGCAGGGAGCAGGAATTCCGGCTTATGCAGAGTCTTCGACCGGGTATTTTTCGGCAGTGGAAGTACAGACGGTACTGGCAATGCTGCGGGTCCTCGACAATCCTTATCAGGATATTCCCATGGCAGCGGTTCTTCGTTCGCCTCTGGTGGGATTGGATGAGGAAGAAATGGCGCAGATTCGCGTGGAGGAACCGGAAAGTTCCTTTGCAGAGGCTGCATTGCATGCCATGCAGGAGGCTACGGAAGGGGCACTTTTTGACTTTTACCGGATGTATCAGGATCTGCGGGGCAGACAGGATCTGCCGATTCATGAACTGATACAGAAAATTCTTCAGATTACCGGATATGGAAATTATGTACAGGCGCTGCCGGCAGGAGAGCGCCGTGCAGCGAATCTGGCAATGCTCGTGGACAAAGCGGTTGCCTATGAAAAAACAAGTTATCGGGGACTGTTTCATTTTCTGCGTTATATTGACAAACTGCAAAAGTATGAAGTGGACTTCGGAGAAGCAGATACCACAGGAGAAAATGCCGATGTCGTTCGTGTGATGACCATTCATAAGAGTAAGGGACTGGAGTTTCCGGTCGTTTTTGTTTCCGGCCTGGGAAGAAAAATGAATCAGATGGATGCCAGTGACCGGCTGGTGGTACATCCGGATTTAGGACTTGGAATCTGTGAGATTTCCGGGCAGCCACGGGTGAAAAAAAACAGTGTATTCCGGTCGGAGATCGCAGACCGGATACGCAGGGAAAATCTCGGAGAGGAACTGCGCGTATTGTATGTAGCGCTGACGAGAGCCAAAGAAAAACTGGTTTTGACCGGAATGATTAAAGATGCAGAAAAAACATTTTCCGGATATACCGGGAATGTCCTTTTGGAGAAACCAATCAGTTATCAGCAAAGAGTCCGTGCAGCAAGCTATCTGGACTGGATTCTTCCAGCCATGCTTTCTTATCCGCAGAAATATACGCTGGATGTAGTGCCACCGGAAAAAATTGTATGGGAAGAGGTGGAACAGGCTGCAGACAGCAGGGAAGAATATGAAAAAATGCTGCAACATATCGATCATGCACAGCCAGAAATGGTTCAAAAATATGAAGAATGGTTTTCCTATCGCTATCCGTATCAGAGTGAAGCAGGACAGAAGAGCAAATATTCGGTATCGGAGTTAAAGCATGCATCCCTTGTCCTGCAGTATGA